>JAADGY010000048.1 GCA_013152165.1 bacterium | reverse complement strand
AAGAACCCCGGGGGTTGTCCGAAGGCTTTGCGGAGGGCTTCCCCCGGGGTTGAAGGGGAAAAGCAGCTAACCAAAAACCACTCCCGGAGTGTGATTTATGCACACTCCGGGAGGGAAGGAGAACGACACATTTAAACGTTTTAGCATGTTAACACTATCACACTCTAGAGTGTGATAGTGCCATCTCTAAAAGACTATTACCTTAACAGAGAAGATACTATCGTACTCTAGAGTGTGATAGTGCCATCTCTGTTGGTTTTTTTACTTATCAGGGAAGATAAATTCTTTGTTTTTGTTTGATTTTTCTTTTTTTTCTTTTCCCTTGTTTTTTTAACCTTTCCGAGGTTGTATAGGAATATTCAACCTCGGAGGTTGAATATTCCTATACAACCTCGGGAGTTTGGGGAGTGGAGAGAGTGGAGGCTGGCAGTTTTGTTTTTCCATCCCTGATTTTTACTACACTACTATATAGTGGTGTAGTAAAAGTTGGAGTGGAGAAAGCGAAGGGGATAGCGGAGGAGATTTGACTTGCTATAGGCGGTTTTAAAAAAATGATGAAGTTTAAGATTTTAGTGTTTTTTTATGGTAATCTAGAGGTATGAAGATGGAACGAGTAATCAACGAAGCTTATGAAAAGATAAAATTAATCAAAATTCAGGGGGCAACAAATATCGCTTTGTTTGCTTTGCAAACGATCGAAGCGGCGGCGGGCAAACAGAAATTAAGCTGGCAGGATATTTTTAGAATCAGCAAAAAATTAGCTTTAGCCAGGGACAATGAGCCGTTGACTAGAAATGTTTTGTCGATGCTTTTGGGCGATTTAAAAGACGATACCAGCCAGCCAGCAGTAAAAAAGGCAGCTGCTTATTATAAGAACTTAATCAAAACCAACAAGAAAAAAATGGCCGAGACAGCCAGCGCCTTAATTAACAATCAAGGCATTTATTTGTCGCATTGCCACTCGACTTCTTTGGAAAAGGCCTTTATAACAGCTTATCAACAAGGCAAGCGGTTTAGCGTTTGGCAGACCGAGACCCGGCCGCTGTATCAGGGCCGAGTAACAGCAGTCAACCTGTTTAAAGCCGGCATCCCGGTAAGATTGATTGTGGATGATACCGCCGCTTGGCTGATTTCGGTGTATGATGACGTGGCTGATATTCAGGCGGTTTTTGCCGGGGCGGATGTTCTTTGCCGGGACGGCTGGGTGATCAACAAGGTCGGCACCTATGGATTGGCGCTGGCGGCCCATGAAGCCGGCATTCCATTTTATGTAGTAGCGAGTTTGCTAAAGTTTCAAAATCAAAAAGGGTCAGAGGTCAAAATCGAGTTAAGGCCAACTAAAGAGGTTTGGTTTAAAAAGCCAAAAGGGTTAAAGGTTGTTAATTTAGCTTTTGATAAAACCCCGGCTAAGTTTATTACCGGCTTGGCAACTGAGGCCGGATTAATCAAGCCGGAAGAGGTTTATCAAAAGGCAAAAGAGTTTTACCCAGGATTGCAGGATAGATTTAATGAGTCATGACCATTCCCAACATCATCGATGGCAGCACAGCCGGGCGCTTAAAGCTTTGCAAAAAAGATTAAAGGGCAAGCGGCTGTCTTATGGTGAGATCTTTGCGATTATAGACGAAATTGCCCAAGATGATTTTGATCCGATTTTGACTACTTATTTTGCGGCCTCGGGCTATGTTAAACGAATCAGCCGGCAAGAGATTTATTATTTAACCAAGGCAATGGTTGAAAGCGGTGATCAATTTTGATGGGGTGGTGGCTGACAAGCACTCGATCGGCGGCGTGGCTGGAACACGGGTGACCTTGATATTGGTGCCGCTGCTGGCTTCGCTTGGCATAAAGATGCTGGCTACGCCTTCCAGGGCGATTACCACGCCTTCCGGCACAGCTGATGATATGGAGATTTTAGCCAAGGTGTCGTTTTCGATTGAAAAGGTGAAAAAGTTAATTGAGAGGGTTGGAGCCTGTATCGTGTGGGGGGGCAGTTTGAATATGGCGCCGGCGGATGACAAATTAATTCAGGTAGAGAAGGTTCTGTTTGATGAAACTCTGGATAAAATATTGGTGTCGATTATGGCTAAGAAGGCGGCTTCAGGGGCGACTCACGTAGTAATCGAGATACCGATCGGGCCGGATATGAAGATACATAACAGGAAGCTGGCTGAAAAATTAGGCAGAGATTTTGTTTGGCTGGGGAAAAAGTTTGGCTTAAAAGTCAAACCTGTTATTTTGCCGACTTATCAGCCGGCCGGAGCGGTCGGGCCGTATTTGGAAACACAGGAGGCACTTAGAGTCCTGCAGCAAAAAGCCAATCGCAATGTTGATTTGGAAAACCGAAGCTTATTGCTGGCTTATCATGTATTGGATTTGGTGATTAAAGAAAAAGAAGTTCAACAGGGGCTGGATGCTAAAATGCCCGGCTGGCAGGATATGGGCAAGGTTCTGATTCTGGAAAAAGCCTTAAAAGAGGGCTGGGCCTGGCAAAAAATGAGCCAGATTATCAAAAACCAAGGGGGCCAGCCAATCGATAGCGAGAAGCTAACGCCGACAAGCCGATCTTATTTGATCAAAGCTAAAACCAAAGGGGTTGTCAGCCGAGTTTACATGAAGCATATTAACCGCCTCAGCCGCTTATTAGGAGCTCCTGATGATAAGCAGGCCGGGATGATTTTGTATAAAAAACTGGGCGAGAGCGTTAAAAAAGGAGATAATTTGTACAAATTCTGGGCATTTGATAAAATGAAGCTTAATCAAGCAGTAAATAGTTTATCAATCCTGCCTATTTATAAAATTATTTAAGGAGTATTATGACGTCAGTCATCAAGAAATTGATTGAACCTATTCAAATGTGGCTTTTGTCACGAGGTCAGTGTGTTGGCTGCGGCCGGCCGTTAAAAAACGGCATCAGTGAAAAAAGAGAAGACGGCACTTTTAAGGTGGTCTGCAGCTGCGGCAGGATCTTTATTTATAATCCTAAAACCAAAAAGTACAGGCGAGCTTTGTTTGACGAGGTTTAAATGAAGCTTGGAAGCTTGGCGATGGAGAAGAAATGAAAAGCCTAATCTGGATGGCAGCGGTTTTGCTGGCGGCCGGAGTGATTTTTGCAGGAGTTGGTTTTTTGTGGTGGCAGGAAAGTTTGAAGCCAGTAAGCCCCAACAGCAAGATAAAGACCATAATTGTGGTCAAAAGGGGTGAAAGCGGCCAGAGCATCGCTAAAAAGCTAAAAGAAGCCAACCTAATTAAAAGCCAAAAGGCTTTTTTGCTGTATTTAAAACTTAATCCGACTACCTTGCAAGCTGGGACTTTCCGATTATCACCAGGGATGAGTTTGGCAGAGATTGTTAAGGAGTTAGCCAGCGGCCGAATTGATGTGTGGGTGGTGATACCGGAGGGCTTAAGAAAAGAAGAGGTGGCGGCGAAAATCGACAAGGAACTTGATTTTCGGTTCAGCCAGAAGGCGTTTCTGAAGCTGGCAGCCAACAGCGAGGGTTTTTTGTTTCCTGATACCTATCTTTTTTCCAAGGAAGCCACAGCCGGAAGCGTTTTTAAAATAATCAGGTCAAATTTTGATAAAAAAGCCTTGGCCAGCGCCAAAAAAGCGGCTAAAAAACATGGCTTAAGCATAAAGGAGGTGGTAACCCTGGCTTCATTGGTAGAACGCGAAGCTAAGTATGAAAAGGGCCGATTAATTGTGGCCTCGATTTTACTTAAAAGACTACAGCAAAATTGGCCGTTGCAGGTTGATGCCACTTTGCAGTATATTAAAGGGAATAAAACTCACTGGTGGCCGGTCGTTTCAGGCGCTGACAAGGAAGTTCAGTCAAATTACAATACTTATAAATATCCCGGGTTACCGCCCTCCCCGATCGCCAACCCAGGATTGGCGGTGATTAATGCGGTTTACAAGGCTGATCCTGAAACTGATTACTGGTTTTATGTTTCTGATAAAAACGGCCGCATTCATCCGGCAAAAACTCTGCAGGAGCATCAGCAAAATATTAGAAAGTACTTGTAGCCTTTGAATTATGGGGGACAATAACTAATTAGGAGGATGTTGTTTTTAAAAGGCGCTCAAGGGTGGTTTTTTGGAAACCGTGCCGATAAGCGGCTTGTTTGAATTTTAACAAAGGTTTGTTTTTGTAGCGTTTGTAAAGCAGTTTTAGGGCATCTAGTTCGTCGTATCGGCCTTCAGCCTGCATCTTGTTGATAACTTGATCGATTAATTTAGGATCTATCCCTTTTTGGGTTAGTTCATATTTAATGCCGTATAAAGAGCGGGGGGTTTTATTAGATCGGCTGGCCAGCCAAAACTCAACAAACTTAGCATCGGATTCTATTAAGCCGGCTTGGGTCAGATGATTCAACCAATCCGGCCAGAAAGAGTCGGGCGAGGCTAAAAAGCGGTATTTTTGGCCCAGTTTAGTGGATAGATATTTGATTATTTCCCGATGCGAGTGAGGGCGGGCCGACAAAAAGCGGGCAAACTGGGGCAAGAGTTCAAATATTTTTCGATCAAGAAAATCAAAAAGAGCATCATCAGAAGTGAAGTTGGATGACTTAAGCGCTAAGGGCGAGTTAATGACAAAATCAAGACTGTAAGAAGGCGAGGTTATGTGGCAGGGTGCGGCCGTCATGTGATTGATGGTTTTAATCGTCAGGGTTAGCCTGAGAGGCTTTTTGACGTATGGCTTGTTCTAGTTTTTGCTGAAGTTTAGAATCTTTACTAAGAGCCAGCTTGGCGGCCTGCTTGCCCTGGCCTAAAGTAGAATCGTCCCATCTGATAAAAGCGCCGGATCTTGATAAAATGCCCATTTCTAAGCCGGTGTCGATTAAGCCGCCCAGGTATGAAATACCCTCTTCGTTGGTTATGTCAAACTCAACGATTCTAAAAGGCGGGGCCAGTTTGTTTTTGACGATTTTGGCCCGATGCCGAGAGCCGACGATTTTGTCGCCTTTTTTGATGTTGGCGATTTTGCGCAGGTCGACCCTGACGGAAGCATAAAATTTAAGAGCCAGGCCGCCGGAGGTGGTTTCAGGATTGCCGAACATTATTCCGATTTTATGGCGGATTTGATTGGTGAAAATAAGGGAGGTTTTAGATTTGGCAACAAGGGCGGTTAACTTTCTTAAGGCCCTGGACATTAGGCGGGCCTGGACTCCGATCGAGCTGTCTCCCATTTCTCCTTCAAGCTCGCTTTGGGGGACTAGGGCGGCGACTGAGTCGACGACGATGACATCCAGAGCGCTTGATCTAACCAAGGTTTCAACGATTTCAAGCGCCTGCTCACCACTGTCAGGTTGAGCAATTAATAAATTATCCAGATCTACCCCAACAAGCTTGGCTCTGATTGGATCAAGGGCGTGTTCGGCATCGATAAAGGCGGCTTTACCGCCGGCTTTTTGAGCGTTGGCGATGATATGCAGACAAATGGTGGTTTTGCCGGAGGCTTCCGGACCGTAGATTTCGTTGATGCGGCCCCTAGGAAAGCCGCCGATTCCTAAGGCTAAGTCCAAAGCGATCGAGCCGGTTGGAATAGCGTCGACTTGGACAATATTGCCCTTGCCAAGCGTCATGATGGCCCCTTGACCAAATTGTTTTCTTAGCTGTTCGATGGCGATGTCTAAGGCTTTGCTTTTGTTGGGATCAGGCTGGGTGATTTTGTCAGATTTCTTTTTAGGCATAGTATTATTATGCCACAAGGAAGGAAGAAGGATGAAGAAAGTTCAAAGTTGATATGAGTTAGAAAGTTTATAAAGCCTAAAGATAAAAGCGACAAGGTGTATAAATGGGATAAAGGGACGGGGGAGAAGTGATAAGTAATAAGATAAAAATAAGTCAAAGGGCAAAGGTCAAAAGGCAAAAGCGAATTGAGTTTATCAAGTTAGAAAGTTCATAAAGTTAAAAGCAATAAGATAAAAAATGTCAAAACTTAGATGTCAAATCTCAAATCTGCATCTTAAATCTCAAAACTTACCCTGAACCGTACTGGTGCAGGGTAAACTCGAATATCGAAGCTCCAAACTCGCCTCGCGTCGACGCGAGTCGAAGCGGGTAAACTCGAAATACTAAATCACAAATTCTAAA
>JAADGY010000017.1 GCA_013152165.1 bacterium | reverse complement strand
TACGGGTTGTATAATAAAACATGATCACGTTTGAAGTTGGGGCCATAGGGCTGATTTTACTTTTAGCCGCCTTTACATTAGTCGACACCGGCCGGTTAGATCGAAAAAGTTGGATCTATCAACTTCTTAATGTCATCGGAGCCCTGCTTTTAGCCATCTATGCTTGGGAATTAAAAGCCTTTATTTTCGTAGTGCTGGAAGCCTTTTGGGCGGCCATCGCCTTGTTCGAGTTAATCTTCAACCGCTTCAAAACCAGATAAATAACTTTTTCAAAAGCTTAAGCCTTAGGATACCTGAATGAATAACTTAATTTCTTGATTGGTGAAGCCGATTTGGCTTAATCGTTGTTTGATAGTTGGCAAAGACAAACCTTGTTTCCGCCACTTCCGGCTTAATAAATCAATAGTCTCCCTGGTTTCATCGGGAAAGACAATCCAATTATTGGTCATTTGGCCAAAATAATCCGATGTATAACTGCTGTGGGATTTTTGAAACAAAGTGGCCGTAGTGATTTGCTTGGCGCCTCTTAGCGTCAAATACTGCCTGGCCGATTGAAGGGTGGCGCCGGTGTCGTTAATGTCATCAAAAATCAAAACCGATTGGCCGTCTAAATTAATCGGCACCGACTGAATAATCACCGGCACCGAAGCCGTTTGGTTGATTTGGGTATAAAACTTGATCTGCAGGCTGGCTACCTGTGGAATGTTTAGGTAATCCTTTAGAGTCCGGCCCATAGTTAATCCGCCGGTGGCCAAAGCTACTAAACAATCAAACTCCGGCGGTTTCGGTTTGGTTTTTAAAATTTTACCGGCCAACTTGATAGCTAACTGGCCCAGCTGCTGCCAAGAAACTTTTTGATAGACAATCCCGTTATCATTATCAAAGTTAACCTCCGCCATATATTATTATATCCCCCGCCCCCCATTCTTCAAGTTTCCAGGTTGTGCGCTCATCCGCTCCCGATCCCGGATTGATCCGGGATCTAAAAAACCTCCGCATCCTTTAACCCCGGGGGAAGCCCTTCGGAAAGCCTTCGGGCAACCCCCGGGGTTTTATTTAGGTGGCTAGAACGAAGTCTTAGTTCGGGGTCTAACTTTTAACTTACCCCCTTCCACCGCAGGTGGATAATTTAGTATTTGATCATTCGATATTCGAATTTGCCCGCCTCGACTCGCGGCGCTTGTCGACGCGAGGCGAGTTTGGAGCTTAGAATTTAGAATTTCTTATCTTATTCCCCTCCAACTCTCAACCGAATCACTTGTCCATTTTCCGGCCTGAATCCTTCCGGCAGTTTAATTTTAAAAACCCTTAAACTAGCATAAATCACCCCGCTATGGGTTACTATCAAAACTACCTTGTCTTTTATTGGATACTTAACAAACTCTTGGAAATAAAACTTTCTAACCCGCTTCAAAAACTGTTCCTGGGTTTCTAAACCTAAATCATCAGACCACCCCTGCAAATCGTTATACTCTTTTGTTAAAATCGGCCTGGGAACCAGCTTGTTTTCGGTTTGCACCTTATAGCCTGACAACAAGCCAAAATTTCTTTCCCTTAACAACTTAGATGTGATGACATCCTTTCCATGCTTCTGGTTTATAACCCAAGCGGTCTGCCAAGCCCTTTTCAAAGGCGATGTAAAAATCAAGTCAAAACAGTTTGCCTTCAACCTATCGGCCATTTCATTAGCCTGCTTCATGCCGGTCGAGTTCAAAAACGTATCGATCCAGCCTTGGATTGCCCTTTGCTTGTTAAAATCAGTCTGGCCGTGCCGAACCAGCAAAATCTCCCTTGGGGCATCCGCCCCCGGCCACTTAATCGAAAAAGTAATCATTTGAATAAATTATACTTAACAATGTAATAAACCGCCCTTACTCCATCCCGCCAATCAATCTTTTTGCCTTCCTTATACGTCCTTCCCCAATACGACACCCCGACTTCATAAATCCTTAAATCCTTAATCTTGGCTATTTTAGCCGTCACCTCGACCTCGAAACCAAAATCACAGCTGGCCAAATCTTTTGCTATCGGCCTTATCACCTCTTTCTTAAACACCTTGTAGCCAACCTCGACATCGCTGAAGTTTAAATTAGTCAGCATATTTGATAGGGTTGTAACAAACTTATTGCCCAGCCAGTGCCAAAAATACAAAACCCGATGAGGCCGGCCGGACACAAACCTTGATCCATAAACCACATCCGCCAATTCTTTTATAATCGGGCTAAGCAAAGCCGGATAATCATCCGGGCTGTATTCCAAATCGGCATCTTGGATTAAGACAATCTCTCCCCCAGCCGACATAATTCCGGTCTTTACCGCCGCTCCCTTGCCCTGGTTTTTTGTCTTTTTTATTAAAACCACCTCGAACTCACCGCCATATTTTTCCACCCAGCCGGTTTTTTCAGTCAGCTTTAAGCTTCTTTGGCCAGCAATAAACCGCCTTACTTGGTCCAAACTGCCATCAGTTGATCCATCATCAACCACAATCAACTCTTTTTTCAAACCCAAACTATCCGCTCCAACCACTCGTTCCAGGCATTTTTTAACAAACGCCTCTTCATTAAAAACCGGTATGACAATCGATAGTTTTTGATAAGTTTTTTGCATTGCCTTTTCAATCATCTAAAATAAAACTTATGCAGCTCAAAGCTAAACCGTTTTTTATTGCCGCCTTGGCAATTTCATTGTACGTCTTTTTGCTTGTTTCTCAAAAGATTATCTTGGCCA
This sequence comes from bacterium, assembly GCA_013152165.1. GTDB lineage: Bacteria > Patescibacteriota > Microgenomatia > JAADGY01 > JAADGY01 > JAADGY01. Next base: position 1,636 of record JAADGY010000017.1, on the reverse strand, counting down.
CCGCCGATCTAGGCCGGCACCTAAAAAACGGCCAGCTTTTCTTCCAACACCATATTATCCCGGCCACCAATACATACTCGTACACCTTTTCCAACTTCCCAGTCATCAATCATCATTGGGGATCAGGAGCTGTCTTTTATCTGGTCTATAAACTAGCCGGCTTCACCGGATTATCGTTTTTTTACGTCGGCTTAATTGCTCTGGCCGCCTTTTTCAGCCTTCGTCTGGCCGCTCAAAACTCGCCCAAAAATATCTCTATTCCCATCATCGCCGGCCTGCTGGCCGTGCCATTAATAACTTATCGAATCGAGGTCCGCCCGGAAGGGCTGTCTTTTTTATTTGTCATGCTTGATCTTTATCTTTTAACCGCCTTTTTCAACCGCCGCATATCTTTTTTAAAGCTTGCCGCCGGCTTTTTGGCTATTCAGCTTTTCTGGGTCAACCTCCACCTCTTTTTTGTTTTTGGCCTTGCCTTAAGCGGGCTTGCTCTAATATCTTCCCTTTTAACTTTCAAACTCCATAAAACCACCAAACAATTAACCATCCTTGCCCTGGCCGCCGCCATCATCAGCCTTGTCAATCCCTTCTTTGTCAAAGGCCTGCTGGAGCCTTTTATGATTTTTAAAAACTACGGCTATATGATAGTCGAAAATCAAACAATCTTGTTTGCCCTCCGCCGGATTCCCAGCTATGTCTTTATTCACACTTTGGCGCTTGCTGGTATCATCGTTGTCTCTCTTTTAACCTACATCCTAATAAAAATTAGATCAAAATCGTCCCAGTTGTTAACCTTTAAACCTCAGGACATCTTTTTAACCTTGGCTCTTTTATTCTTCACTCTTTTGGCTATGCGCTATATCCGAGCTATTCCGCTGATGGGATTGGTTTTTATTCCTTGGTTTAGTCTTTGTCTTTATGCCCTTCGATCTAAATTCAAGATAAACCCAGCCTATTTTCAACTTACCGCCGCCATCTTTGTCTTTTTTATAATCTGGTTTGGCTTGGCTTTTCCATCGGCTTACTCCCCCTGGCGCTACCATCGGTTTGGTTGGGGGCTGGCCCCGCAATCTCAAGCCGCCGGCCGCTTTTTCACCGCCAACAACCTAAAAGGCCCGATCTTTAACAACTATGACATCGGCGGCTATTTAATTTGGTACCTTTATCCAAAACAAAAAGTCTTTGTTGACAACCGCCCCGAAGCCTACCCGGCCAGCTTTTTTCAAAAAACCTACATCCCGGCCCAGCAGGACGACCGCCTTTGGCAAAAACTTGATCAAAAATACAACTTTAACGCCATCTTCTTTTACCGCCGCGATGCCACTCCTTGGGCCCAGCCCTTTTTAATCAAGCGCCTAAAAGACCCCGACTGGGCGCCCATTTATGTTGACCCCTACGTTTTAATCCTTATCAAAAACACCTCTCAAAATCAAAAATTGATAGACAAATACCGCCTGCCGGCCGATCTATTTAATACACAAAAATAGTTTTTATTGGACCTGGAAAATTGTAGCTTTACCTTCTTGCCAAACAGGCTTAAGAAAAGGATAAGATAATGATCTATCTTTAATCCAAGATCTCTCTTCTGAACTTAAAAAAACCAGACTAATATGATTTTGCCGGATAAAACGATAAGCTG
>JAADGY010000068.1 GCA_013152165.1 bacterium | reverse complement strand
CAAAGTGAAAAGTTTAAAGTTTTTGCAGATCAAATAATTAACCCTGAAGATTTAAATGCTGGTTTTGATTTTCAACTATAAGTGGTTTCCGCCTATAAAATTCCAAGCATAAAAAAAGGTTAAAAGCAGATAAACACCAAAAACAAAGACAAACCCAAACAACTCGCTCCAACAGTCAAAGCCATTAAGTTGGAACTAAAATAATAGTTGCTTTTGGAAAGTGTAGTATACTTTATTCAAAGGCCAAAATGGAAGATCAAACAAACATTGGTGATCAAAATAGCCAGCAAATCAGCCAAAATCCAGTCGATCAACCAGCAAACATTCCCAGCAAATCAAAAATAAATTACCCGCTAATCGGGGCGGTGGCCCTAGCCAGTTTTATAGTTTTTGGCTTTGGCGGATATTACCTGGGGAAACAGTCTTCAAACATTCGACAATATCAAAACAAACAAAAAAATCAGCCTAGTCCATCCGCAACTCCACGGTTGCATAAAAATCCAACCGCTGCGCCGACCGACCAGCAAACTAGCGCCCTGCCTTCAGGCTGGAGTTATCAAGACAATGGTAAGTGTAAAGTAAAATTCGCAATTCCCCCTAAAACCAAACCTTACTATAAGCCGCATAATCCCAGCCAGCCGGATAGAGATAACGGAAAGTTTTGGGACTTTCCTCGTGGTGTGATATACCCCAATCTCTTATCAAAATTTCCAAATGGGTATAAGAAGCACGAACAAGCCAATGCTATATACACGACAGCAGAAGCAGCAGGTGGTCATATTTCATCCGCTGTATCAGTAAGCTGTATTCCAAACGAAAATAATTTTAATAATCAAAGCATGTTGGCCGTTCTTAAATCTCAATTGCAAAAATATAACCAAAACACTGGCGAAAAGGGTATGCAAGCTGATACTTACACCATCCAATCATCAAGGGGAACCGAAAGATGGGGTTATGCAGTGCTTGACCTGATCGTATCTGAATACTATAAAAATTCCGGGGGACAGCCGTTTACAAACTCAGTCCAATATACAATGTTTACCACACCCAGATACATATATGAGATTAAAGTCTTCGGGCCATCCCAAGATCCATTTGTGAAAGAAACTGCTAATAAGATATTTGACAATCTATCCTTTCAGTAATTTCTTTTTTTAGCTTGAAATAAGCTCCGGCCAAATCAACGGCCAAATCAACTTCTTGCAGTTACGGTCTTAAACCCCAAACAAATAACTCACTTTTTGCCGCCGAACAGGTTGATATTGTTCCCCCAATTAACATGCAACAGCTTGTCCCGAAACCGGCGGGGCCGTTCATACCTTTCAAACACCGACCCAACCAAAACCGCTGATGTAAAGGCCGCAAAGACAAACCAGTAGCCGCCGTAATTCAAGCTGAACTTGGGTTCCACTAAAAAATAAATAATCACATGGAAGATAAAGCCGCCGGCAAAAAACAGCTTCATCAGCTTCATGTAATTATTTTGCTGGGCATCCGACATCCAGATAGCAAAAAAGAAACTGACTCCCGAAATCAAGCCGGCCAGCAATAAAAGATAAAACTGGACTTTGGAAGCATTTGCAACGCCAAACGGTATCAAAATATTGATCGTGGACATAAATATGCCGATCACCATTACCCCGCCCCACATGATAATATGCGTCCACCAAAGATGAAAATATTCGGACAAGTGGAACAAATCAAATGATGGATCTCTGTCCCGTTTTAACCGAAAAGTCTTTGTTAAGGAATGAATGGCAATAACCGAGATAATCACAAAAGATAAAACGCTAAAAATAGTATCGATCACAAAAAGATCAGTTACCGACAAATTAAAATCTAACTCCCGCCGAAGTAAAAAAAACAAAAACGTCTTTGCCCAGACAAAAAAAATCGGAGCGATGACAAACAGATAAACAAACTGGATTAAATCCAGCCTAAAAATTTCCTTGTTCCTGTCTTGGAATTTATATATAGCTAGACCAAAAAGGGTGGTAATTATCGGAATTAATAATAAAAAAACCTTCATAAAATATCTTTAACAAAAAATATTAAACTGGCTTAATTTTAACACTGTTTATTATTTTTGTTTCAAATCTTTGAGACCTTCTTTTATTGCCTTGGGTCATTGACGTCAATTGCCAAGCTTATCAAACATTTTTAGTCCTAAAATTCCAAAGCCTAAAACTTCAAGCCCTGCTTAATTTTTTTATCCCAAACTTCACCAGCCTTAATTAACCCTGCCGACATCCTTATACTTTTTCACTTCCCTTATCAAACCATCCCTTACCCGGCGTATTGTTTTAGTTAAATTTTTTCCGGCCTCTTCGACTATTAACTGCCTGCCTGGCAAATCGACCTTGCCTTTGACTCGATAAAAACCGCCCTCCCTTTTTACCCGCACCCAGACCTGTTGGAACTCTTGGGCAAAAGAAGCCAAAAACCTCCCCATCCTTGAAAGCATCTTTTTTGACTGCTCCCTAAAATCATCCGCCGCCTTGATTTTTTCAAATCTAAAATTAATCTGCATCTAATTTTAGTATAACAAACATCGACTTTGGCAACCCCCGGGGTTGCCAAATTTGCTGACAATATTTTAAATTTTGCTATCATTAATCATAAATTATGAATAACTCCCAAGCTATTTTAACCCCCCTAAAATATCACGCCCTTTTCGGCCAAGCCTTAAACTTAGCCGAAATCTATCTTTGGCAGTTTCAAACCAGCCTGCCTAAATCCCAAATAAAAAACATGCTGGACGCCCTGGTTAAAAGCAATCAAATTAAGTACCAATCAGATTACTATTTTCCACCCGCCTTAGACATCGATATTTCCCAGCAGTCAATTTATCGTTTCTTGGCCGGCCGCAAATTAAGCTTGGCCTACTCGACCGCCAAACAGCTTAAAATTCCATCAAATCTTGTTTTCATCGGCTTAAGCGGCTCGGTTGCCGCCGGCTTTGCCCACCCGGATGATGACATTGATTTAGTTGTTATCACCCAGCCTGAAAGCCTGTGGCTGTCTCGGCTTCAGTTCCACCTTTTTAATCGGCGCCTGCCAAAGCGCCGGCCCAACCAAACCCACAGGCTTAAAAACCTATTTTGCTTGAACCTGTGGCTGGAAGCCGACCGCGCCGTGATGCCCAAAAATATTTTCTTTGCCCATGAATTATTAAGCGTTATCCCGCTTTATGACCCTTATGATTTTTACAGCCATTGGTTAAGCCAAAACCGTTGGGTGAAAGATTTTTTTCCAGTTATGTATAGACTAAAGATTGGCCAAGGTTCAATCTTTAAACCTAGATTTCCCAGCCCTCCTTTACAGCTTCTTAACTATCTTGCTTACTTAAGCCAACGGCTGTATATGTCTCCTAAACAGACTACCGAAAAAGTTAACTATCATCAGGCTTTTTTCCACGCTAAAGACTACAACCGATTTATTTTGGATAAACTGAGTCAAAAATAAGCTGGCTGTCTTTAATAGTTTTCGGCGGCCTTAACCTTGTCTTGTAATAAACAGGCTTTAATTGTTTAATTTGTCGGCTGATATCATCGACCTGTTTTTTTAGTTTTTCGGCGCTGCCCCCTCTTTTTTCAACTTCTTTTAAGACAAACTCGATTGTTTTTTCATAATCCCGCCGGAATTTTTGATTAATATCCTGCCAGTTGACAGCCTTTAACCATCTAGATACCTCTTCGTCATGTTTAATTTTGCCGATTTTAATTAAAAAAGCAATCGCCGGATAGCCCAGATACCTCTGCCAATATGAGCCGTTATCATTAGCCACAATCGCCCTGTCTCCATCATATAAAACCGTGTAAAATTTATTTTTGTTTGATGACCAAACCTTGGCTGTTTTATCATCCACAACCTCTACCCGCCCATCGGCTAAACAGCCTAAGGCCTCATACACCTTTATTTTAGGCGGCATCAGCCAAGCTTTTGGGTTAGGCTTCATGAGTTAATTTTAAAACATCCGCAATTCTATCGATAACCACCTGGCGATCCAGCACCGCCATGCTTTCAAACAACGGCGGAGTCACCGGGTTAATCAAAACCGCCACCCGCAGTCCCATATACACCTTTCCCTTTGGCCAACTGTGCGCCTCAACAATTTTTTTTACCTCGGCTTCAATTGCCTCCGGCGTCCACTCCGACAGATTCTCAAGCAAAGCTTTGATTTTTACCAAAGCCCCAATAACAATTGGATCCTTAATTCTTTTTTTAACCACCTTTTCATCCGCCTTTTTATCTGGGTATACAAACTCTGTCAAAGATAAGAAATCGGTTAAAGTCGTCATTCTAACCTGGCACAGCCTCGCTAAATATATTAAAACAGACTCTTCTTTAACCGGAAAATCTTCTGGCAGAAATTGTTTTATTCTTTTTGCCAGCTCCTCCGCCGGCAGTTTTTTGATATGTTCTTTATTGAAATATTTTAATTTATCAATATCAAAAATTGGATTAGATTTACCCACCTTATCCAAGTCAAAAACTTTTATCAACTCGTTTAACCCCAAAACCGCCGAGTTGTCTTTGTAATTCCAACCTAAAAAGGCCATAAAATTAACCAAGGCCTCGGGCAAATAGCCTTCGGCTACGTAATCAAAAACCGACTTGGCTCCATGCCGCTTGGCCAGCTTGCTTTTATCCGGACCCAAAATCACCGGAAAATGGCCGAATTTGGGCAAGTCCCAGCCAAACGCTTGGTACAGCAAAATATGTTTTGGCGTCGATGAAATCCATTCCGAACCCCTTAACACATGGCTTATCTTCATCAAATGATCGTCAACCACCACCGCCAGATGGTAAGTTGGGTAGCCATCGGATTTTAACAAAACCTGGTCATCGATGTTTTCTGTTTTAATAGTAATGCTTCCTTGGATAACATCCTGCCAGCTAACCTTGACATCATCCGGCACCTTTAATCTAACTACATAAGCTTCACCAGCCTTAATTCTTTTTTCTACCTCGTCTTTTGATAAAGACAAACAATGCCTATCATATTTAGGCGCCTGCCCTCTTTTTTGTTGGTCTTTTCTAACCTGGCTTAATCTATCCGGTGAACAAAAACAATAATAGGCTTTTCCTAAATCAATTAATTGGCGGGCATACCTTTGATAAATATCCAACCGCTGAGATTGGATATAAGGCCCGTACTTGCCGCCAACCCGATAGCTTTCATCTTCTTTTAAACCCAGGATATCTAAAATAGCCATAATTTTTTCCCGGCTTCCCGGCACCAGCCTTTTTTGATCGGTGTCTTCGATCCTAACGATGAATTTGCCGCCGTGGTGTTTGGCAAACAACCAATTAAACAAAGCCGTTCGAGTGTTGCCGATATGGGGGATGCCGGTCGGCGATGGTGCAAATCGAACTCTAACAGTCATTAAGCTATTATACTTTAATTCTAAAATTTATACGGCCCAAACAGGCCCTGGACAAACCTAAGCAATTTATCTGTAATCCCGTTCCCCATCCACCCAACTCCCGAGGTTGTATAGGAATAATCAACCTCGGAGGTTGATTATTCCTATACAACCTCGGAAAGGTTGAAAACAAGGAAAAAAGAAAAACAGAAAAAAGGGAAGGGGTAAAACAAAGATTTATCTTCCCTGATAAGTAAAAAAGCCAACAGAGATGGCACTATCACACTCTAGAGTACGATAGTATCTTCTCTGTTGGAGTAATATTCTTTTAGAGATGGCACTATCACACTCTAGAGTGTGATAGTGTTAACATGCTAAAACGTTTAAATGTTCCCTTCTCCTTCACTCCCGGAGTGTACATAAATCACACTCCGGGAGTAGTTTCTGAGTTGGTTGCTTTTCCCTTTCGTTCCCGGAACGTGAACAAGTCACGTTCCGGGAACGGTTACTCAGGTCGTGCCTCACCCCCGAGAGTTGTCAGAAATAACTTGAAACTTTAAACTGCAACTTTTAACTTTGCACTTTGAACTTTTAACTCACTCTTTCCACCGCAGGTG
>JAADGY010000083.1 GCA_013152165.1 bacterium | reverse complement strand
AATTTCAAATTTCAAATTAAAAATTCATCTCCCCGCCTCAACTCGCGTTGACGCGAGGCGGGGTCATTGAAAATTGAACAATTGGAATTTCATTGGAAATTGGTCATTGAAAATTGAAAATTTTATCCCTGCCCCTTTTATCTTTATGAACTTTTAACTTTATAAACTTTCTAACTCATATCAACTTTTCACTTTGAACTTTGAACTTTTAACTTAATTCTCACACTCCACAACCGCCGCCGCTTCTTGGCGCTTGCTTTAGCAAACCCTTTTGGGACAATAAGTTCTTTGTCCTTTGCCAGCCGGATACAGACGAATAATCCTTGCTTAACAGCTGTTTGGCATTGATTTGGTCAAAATCCTGCCCCTTGGTTGCTTTAAAATAAAGGGCTAAATCATAATAATTCTGCGGAAACCAAAAAGCGTTAAAATACTTGGCTCCTTCAAACATCTCTGCTTCGCTAGCTCCGCTGGCCGCCATCAACTGCAAAGCCCCCAACAAAGCCATCCCGTGGTTGCAGTCAGGAAAAGAAGTCGGATTATTGCAGCAGGGGCGGTAAATGTTGCTGCTGACCCGTTCGACCAAAGCTTCCTGGGCCGCCGTTAACGGAATCAACCGGTATTTAGCTAAATAATCAACTGCATTCCCCTTAGCCAGCGTCCAACCTCCGGTCGAGGCAAAATAACCAATCTGCTTTTTTCCATACTTAGATATCTCTCCTTCTGTCAAGATTTTGCTTTTATTCCCCAACCCGGCTGCCCAAAAGAAGTTTAAAAGAAAATAAGCATTACTTGATGTAATCCTGATTTTTTCATTACTGCCTTTAGTCAAAATCCTTAACTGATCCGCTGTTAACGACTGGCCTGATCTGTCATAAACCGCTTTGAATTTCGCTAAATCAATCACTCCGGCCCTAATCATCCTAGGCCCTAAATCCCCATAACTTGCCTTTATTTCATATCCATTAGCTGGATTCATCTTAGCCAAAACCGCTTCAGTATCAATCGCCGAACCGGCTTGTTGGCCACCTCCTGCTTGGGTCTTGCTGGTCGACTTAATCTGAACCGGCGCAATCCTGCCTGATTTTTGAAATTGAATCTTTAAGCTTGGCGGCAGTTTTGGCAGGCTGTAAACAATCAATAAAAACACCGCCACTATCAATAATGGCGTTCCTAAACTCTTGACATTTTCTTTGCTCCAATTAACCTCTAATCCCGATCTGCTGATCGTTATCAGCCCCCGCCCTTTTACCTTGCAGGCGCCAACTATCACCTTAGAATACTCATAAACAGCCCAGCCAACTAAAATCAAAGACATCAACTTGACTTCCAGCCCGCCAAACGGCAAAGCCGTCAAAGAAGCCGCTATCCCCAAAGTCGGCAGCAGTACCGCTCCGCAGACTGTACAGCCGGTCACCGCTGTCGAAAAGATAAGCGAAGCCGTCGAAGTCAGCCACGAACCTCCCTGCGCCAGCCGCTGCCCAACCACGTACATCATCTGGGCTATCACAATTCCAAAGCCAACAGCCGTCAAAACACTTAAAACCACTTGGGCCCAATTGTAAAAGGCTACATTCGACTGCCAAAAAACTTCCCAACTGGTCGTCTGCATCAACACCAAATAATAAACAAATAAAATATTAGTCGCCGTCGATACCGCCAATAAAACAAAAACCGGCTGTCTAAAAACTTTGGCTAAAGCTTGTTTTATCATCTGCATCTATATCCTTTACTTGTTAAATAAATTAGTCACCTTTAAAATTTCATCGATCATTGCTTGTTTTTTCTTGTCGTCATCGCTGTCCATCGCTTGCTTGAAACAGGAGTTTAAATGCCCCTCCATCAGCATTTGATGGGCTTTCCTTAATAATCCAATGGCTGCCAAATTCTGCTGCATAATATCAACACAGTATTGATCATCCTCGACCATCTTGATCATCCGCCCCAACAAGCTTTGGGCTTTTTTAAAATTAATCAAGGTTTTCTCTTTATAGACCTTCATCTTTACCCCTCTAATTAAATTTATAACTACCTTAATTGCTTGACTTTAAGTTTCGCAACACCCCTACCCCGGGTCAGGGTGTACAACCAATATATCCCAACCGCTTTTCTTTGTCAACAACAACCCATCCCCCTTTCCGGGTTCGCATCAACACCGCCCCAAGTCAAACAACTCTATGCCCTTTTTTCAAAATACTCCAGGCTCCAGCCCAACACAAAGCCGGTCAGCCAAGCTGATATTGTCAGGCTCACTCCGCCCAGCAGAAAGTCATTGACGCCCACTCTAAAGGCCATCATTCCTTCCATGGTGGCTCCATGCATCCACCAACCCATCAACAACATCGATACCCCTGGGAACACCACCACAAACAAACTGCAGACCACCCAAATCACCGCTGTCGTCAAAGCCAAAGCATTAGCCCAAATCATCTTTTTATCCTTCATTTACTATCACCTCCTTCCTTTTTGAAACCCTTATCTTCTTAACCTAAAATTACACCTAAACAACGCCAAAAGTCAATGCCCCCCGCTCCAATCTCAAAGGTTTCTGGATCGGCTGTCCCCCCTTAACCCCACAAAAAACCTGCTCAATACTAAGGTTGTCTTAGGATACAACCTTGAGAGGTTGGAAATGTGTGATATCAAGGTTGTCAGAGATACCAACCTCCGACGTTGGTATCACTCCCACTCACGATCCTGGATCGTCACGGGTGACGATCCAGGATCGAAAATGAGTTAGGTTTGAAAATTGGTCATTGAAAATTGGAATTTTCCACTACAGGTGGACAGTTTTAACATTTAAGATGTAGATTTGAGTTTTGACATTTGAGTTTTGACATTCTTTAGCTTTTACCCTTTGACCTTTGCCTTTTGACTTATTTTTATCTTATTCCTCCTTCTCACCAACCAAACAAACACCGCTACTACCAAGCCAAAGGCTATAATGTCACTTATCGAGTTAGAAAAGACTTTTGATACCTGCCAGACAAACATCCGCAGATCCACCCCTAATGACTTTTCTCCCCCCATCATTACGATTTTGCCCTGCCAATTCAACACCGCTATCGCCACTCCGCTTAAAATAAAAACTACCGCCGCCAGTGCCTTAAAAACTCGGTAAATATTTCGCCGCGCCTTGGATAAAACCGTCATCGACACCCGCTCGTAAGCCAGCGACAACAAAAACAGCGGGAAAACTATTCCTAAAACGTAGGCCCCCGCCACCACTACCGCCTGCAGTATCGTCGGCGACAAAGACGTCAACGTCACCGCCGCCAGCAGCACCGGCGCACAGCATGAAGATGTTAAGCCAGACATAACTCCCAATGAATAAACCGAAACTGCATCCATCTTATCCTTATTCTTCACTTTCGGCGTAAATGAAAAAGAAAAGGGCATCTTAACCTCGCCCCATGTCATCAACCCAATCACCACCAGCATCAGGGCCCCCAAATAATAAAACATGCCATGATAAGCATCAAAAAACGACACTATAAACCTAAACCCAATCGCCACCGGCACTAAAATCGTAGCCAAACCCAAAGAAAAAATGATCGTATAAAACAACACCTTGTCGCTTCTTTTGAAAATCGTCCCCAAATAAGCCGGGAATAAAAAGGTAATGCAACAAGGGGCAAACAGCGCCAAAACCCCGGACAAAAACGACCCCATCAACGACACTCCAAATAAAAACGAGTTAGTCATAAATCAAAACCCAGCCAACCCTAAAGTATCCAAACTTAACCGCAACCTCCTGCCGCCGCTAAACTTCACCAAAGTTTCTTTCAGCATCACCCAGCCCCTACCCTTTAACGTTGGCTTTTATAATAAACTCCACTTCTTTGTGCTTTGGATCATTGGTTTTTATAACCACCGCCCTTTGGACGTCCCCCGATACCGGCATTAAAAACGGCTTGTAGATGGCTTTTACCTTAAACTCTTTTCCAGGCGGCACCGAAATTAAAAAGTTTTGGTTCGAATGCATGCCAAACGTCGGCGATTTTTTGCCATCAACTTCTACCTGGCCAAACGTACAGCCGCAGTTAGTCGTCCCATAAAAAATCTGTAAATCTGCTTTTCCTTCGTTTTTTAAAACAAACTCGGCCGTGGCTGTTTCCTTTAGACCCATCGTTCCTACATCCTTAAACTTTTCGCCAACCACCAGCCTTGGCCCATTACCGCTGTCAGCTTTATACTCTTTCAACTCTTGCTTTGAACTCTGGCCGTCCTTTATTCCCCAATAAACCAATCCGCCGATCAGCCCAACCAGCACCACCATCAGCACCCATTTTTGCTTTTCCATCCTGCCTCCCTTCTGTTTTTAAAAACTTATTTTTACACCTATACCCCTGGTGGGGGTCTAAAACATAATATACACCAA
>JAADGY010000042.1 GCA_013152165.1 bacterium | reverse complement strand
AAAAGGCTAGCACCCATTCCCCTAAATCATTTAATATTTAGATTTTAAAATTGAATAAAAATTTCAAATTTCAAATTAAAAATTCATCTCCACTCCCTCTATACCCTCTATACACTTTGTCCCTTTTAGCTTTATGAACTTTACGAACTTTCTAACTTGATAAACTCAATTCGCTTTTGCCCTTTGACCTTTGCCTTTTGACTTATTTTTATCTTATTACTTATTACTTACCTTCGCCCCCACCAACCTCCACCCCACTATTGGAAATCCAAGCAAAATTACCAAACCCACCCATGTTGGTATACCTGTTTCAGGCTGTACTTTTAACTCCCCATTGACTTTGACCCTGCATTTTTCATTTCCGCCAGCTAATCTGCCGTCAGTGCCCTTAACATAACCGGCAATCACATATTCTTGACCTTTTTTAAGCTGAACCTCTCTTGTGCTTTCAGGACTCCATCCTAAATCCTTATCGTTAACTTTGACATTATACAAAGTTCCCTGGCCCCCACTCTTAGCCTGCACCTGAACCCTTAACCAGACATTTTGTTCATCACTTCTTACTTTTTTGACCTCTAACTCTTGGCACATAAGTTCTTCTTCCTTGCTTGCCGCCTCAACTTTCTCACCCGGCAACAGCCGCCTTGCTCCTAAAAAGACTAAATTCTTACCCTTTACAACCTTGATTGTCTCCTGGCCATTGGTTACCTTCCACCCTGGTTTCGGCTGGATGTAAACCCTAACCCAATCCCCCAAGGGAACCTTGATAACCTCGGTGCAGCCGCCATACAGCCAATTGAAAATACTTGGGAAACACTTGCGGTCCGCCCTCGCTTCCAACTGCCCCGACTTTTCCACTCCCTCGTGCACATATTCATAATGAACCACCCAATCCAGCCCTTGCTCGCCAAAGCCTCTCATTCGGCTCTCATCTTCATCCTCAAACACACTCGCCTGCATCTTGCCCATGTTTATAGATACTTCTTCTGCTTCTGCTTTTCCTCTTTCTGCCGGCCGAGTCGGCTGAGTCGTGGCGGTTTCTTTCCTAATTCTTATCGTATCCTGTTTCGGCCTGGAAAAAATTACCCCAATAATCCACCTTAAAAGCAGTAAACCGACCAACCCTACCAACGCATATGCAACTAGCCGTTTCATTTCCTATAGTATATCATCAAAACTCAATTTGTCATTGACTTTCAACTAAATCTGCCAAAACCAAAAAACGCCTTAAAGTTGTTCCAGGTGGATAGCAAGTCTGCAAGACCAACTCATCTTTCTTGCCTTCCACAGACAAATAAGACGTGTCATTTTTACCAACAATCTTGGTCTGCCGCACCCTGTATGTTAATTTTTTGCCATCGCGCCAAACAAAAATCATATCGCCCGGCCTTAACTTCGACAGCAAATAAAAAACTGCGTTGTATCGGCTAACCCACCGCGGGTCTATATTAGTCGAGTGGGCAAACAGATAGCTCCGACCCCCTTCACCCGGCAGATATGTACCCTTAGCATGAGCCACCCCCTTTTTCAAAGCCCGCATGTAGTCTTTATAATTCCCTGGGTCAACTTGAGCTATTATCGGCGCATCCACTCCAATTTTGGGTATAACAATAGACAACTCATCCCCATACTTGCTCACCGGCCCCTCAGGCATCGCAAAGGCTATCTTATTTAGCGCTACCCGGACAAAACCAAAGGAACTGCCTTCCATCCACTCCGTAGCATAAAAGCGCACATTCAACACCAAGCTCACCAAGGACAAATAAGCAGCAAAAATTAAAAAACTAGATATCAAAAACCAACCCGCCCCCATCCTGAACCGCCGCAGCCATTTATTGCCCTCTAACTTTGGTATAAATTTCTCGTTAAAAATCTTTCGCCGCCGGCGGATAGACTCTGTCAGCCAAGCCGAAGCCGGCGCAGAGCTCTCGCCGACATACGAAAATATATCTCGCTTGCTCATCGTATTTAAATAATACCCTAATCGCTTTGTTCTTTTAAATCGCGCGGTTTCCGCCACGAACCCCATTTACACTTAGGATAGTTGCTGCAGCCATAAAATTTCCTTCCTTTTTTGGTCTTCTTGACAATCACCTCTCCGTCACACTCCGGACATTTCCACTTGGTTTTTTGAACATACTCTCTTGTGTAACTGCACTCGGGAAAATTACTGCAAGCCAAGAACTTGCCATAACGCCCGACTCTAACCACCAACTCGCCAGCTTTGCATTCTGGACATTTTTCCCCGGTTTTTTCAACCTTGACCTTAACTCGTTTGGCACTGCCCAAGACCTTCTCTATTTGGGGAGCAAACCACGACCAAAACGAACTCACAACCGTAAGCCACTTTTTCCGGCCGGCCGCAATAAGATCTAGATCACCCTCCATCTTAGCCGTAAACTCATAATCCATCACCTCTGGAAAATACTTAACCAAAAACTCGGTCACCGCTTCCCCCAAAAAGGTCGGTACAAACCGCCGCTCTTCTTTTTCTACATAACCTCTCTGTTGAATCTTCTGGAGGATCGAGGCGTAAGTAGACGGACGGCCAATGCCTTTTTCTTCTAAAACCTTAATTAAGCCAGCATCCCCATATCGATTTGGCGGGCTGGTAAACTTTTGCTCGTATCTTAAATCAGCCAACTCGACCTGATCGCCAACCTTTAAACCCTCAATAAACTCAATTTTTTTATCCTCCCTACCCTGCCAGTACAACCTTCTCCAACCGTCAAACACTTCAACCACGCCCTGATTTCGAAACACCGCCATGCCTTTTTTATCAGCCACCTCTACCAATGTCTGCTTGCCTTTCCAATCCGCCATCTGTGACATAACTGCTTTTAACCATATCAAACTGTATACTTTTATTTCATCAGCGCCCAATCGTTTAATCTTCTCGCTGTCATAGGTTACATCCACCCTTGTCGGCCTAATCGCCTCATGAGCCTCTTGAGCTACTCGGCTCTTAGTTTTAAAAATTCGCTTCTTAACCGGCACATAGGCATCTCCATAGCTTTTTTTTATAAACCGCCGGGCCTCATCAACAAACTTGGCCGACAGATGGACCGAGTCAGTCCTGTGGTAGGTTATCAAGCCCTTTTCATACAATGCCTGGGCCGCCCGCATCGTCCGGTGGGCGCTAAAGCCAAACCTGGTCGAGGCCATCTGCTGCATCGTCGACGTCACCAGCGGCGGCATCGATGATTTTTTTACCTCTTTTATCTGAAGCTTTGATATTTCATACCCACTCTGCTTTAAATCCCTCACTACCTCCTTTAGTTCTTTTTCTGAACCTATCTTTGGCTTAGCTTTATGCAGTCTCACCAGCTCGAACCCGCCTAACTTTAAACTTTTATTTTTCACAAAATCAGCTTCAATAAGCCAATACTCCTGGGGAACAAAACGCCTGATCTCGTCCTCCCTTTCACATATCAACCGAACCGCCACCGACTGAACCCGGCCGGCCGACAAGCCTTTTCTAACCTTCCTCCATAACAACGGCGATAATTTATACCCTACCAACCTATCCAACACCCTCCTGGCTTGCTGGGCTTCAAACAAGCTTAAATCCACATCGCCCGGATTTTTTAGGGCAGAATTTATCGCCTCCGCCGTTATCTCGTGGAATGTAATTCTTTTAACCTTGATTTTTTTAACTTTTTGCTCGATTAAATACTTCAAATGGTAAGCAATCGCCTCTCCTTCTCTATCAGGATCAGTCGCCAGAATCACCTCATCCGCATCTTTTACCGCCTCGATAATTTTTTTAACCACCTTCTTTTTATCAGACAGGGCCTGGTATTGAGGCTTAAACCCATTATCTATATCCACTCCCAATTTTTTCTTGGGCAAATCCCTAATATGGCCATAAGAAGCCAATATTACATACTCATTCCCTAAAAAACGGCTTAATGTCTTAGCCTTGGTCGGTGACTCCACCACAACTAAATGTTTCATAACTTCTTGATTATACTAACCAACACCAATATCATGTTAATCAAGTTTAAAAACCCTTGCCCCTTTCCACCACCCTACCCCACTTAAAGGAGTGTCTAATTTTCCATCCTCTTAACGGTTGATGTTTCCTTATCAATCCTCGGGTGCATACCCGAGGTGTGAAAGGTATGCTATCCTCTTACGATTGGAAACCACCTCTGCCCACTCCGGAGTGTGCTCCTTGGGTTAGCTGCCTCCCCTTTCGTTCCCAGATTCTTTTATCTTATTACTTCTCCCCGCGTTCCGGGAACGGTTTATTGGGCCGTGCCGCCACCCACTCCCTCTAGTAGTTTGTTTATATGATTTAGTATTTAGTGCTTACCCGCCTTTAACTCGCGTCGAGGCGAGGCGAGCTTGGAGCTTCGAATTTAGAATTTAGGGTTTATCCCGGATTCTTGAAAGATTTAACATTTAAGATGCAGATTTGAGATTTGACATTTAAGTTTTGA
>JAADGY010000034.1 GCA_013152165.1 bacterium | reverse complement strand
TTTGGTTAAGGATATCCACGCAGTATTCATCATTTTCAATCAGCTTGATAAGGCCGGTTATTTGGCCTTTGATAATCTTAAGCCGCCTGGCCGTTTGTTGTTTTAAATCAATTGGTTTTTTTGATTTCATATCTATACCATACACCCCTAGGGGGTATATGTCAAGTCCCAGTTTAGCCCCATCGATGTTGTACTCCACTCCCTTGATGTGCTAGATTAAAGAGTCACTATGAATAAAAGGTCTTTTTTGATTATTTTCCTGCCCATGACAGCCTTTATTTTAGGCATCGGCCTGTCTGTTTTCTACTTCAAATCCACCGCCACCAACACTCCTCTAACCAAGCCCCAACCTCAAAACCCCTACACCGCCTTTATTCAAGAATCATATCAAATAATACAAAATAATTATTGGAATAAGCTGGATGATAAAACCCTTATCAAATTATTCGCCGCCGCCGCCGAAAAACTAACCGGCCAGCCCCAAACCGCCAATCTTAAATACACCCAGGCTGGCTTTAACAAGCAACTTCAAAAATGGCTGGACAACGTCCCCGCCGACAAACGCAAAAACTTTACCGCCAAAATGTTGGACATGGTTTTAACCAGCCTTCCGCCTTCCGGCCGGTCCAGATTGTACGTTAAAAAAGACGAGCTTGCTTTAAAAAACCAAGTCGAAAACAAAGCCCAAACCGACTTTTACCAGTTATTAGATATAGATAAAAACACCAACCCCCAAGTTGTCAAACAAAAATATCAACAGAAAAAACAACAATTAGAAAAGCAAAAAACGCCCCAAGCTAAGACCAAACTGCGCCAACTAGACAAAGCCTACCAAACCATAATCGACCCCGACTCTAAAAAGCGCTATCAACAAACCAAAATCGCCACCACCGTTGAAGGCCAGCTTGTTGCCCCTTCGATTCTTCACCTTCGCATCAACCGCTTCTCCCCCACTACTTTAGAAGATCTTAAGCGCGTTGCTCGAAAATTCGACCAGGGCGACAAGCTGGATACCTTGATTTTAGATCTGCGCGACAACATCGGCGGAGCTATCGACGGCTTGCCCTATTTTCTTGGGCCCTTTATCGGCCCCAATCAATATGCTTATGAATTTTTACACCAAGGCGACAAGGAGCCCTACAAAACCAAGCTTGGCTGGCTGCCGTCACTGGTCCGCTACAAAAAAATTATTATCCTAATTAATGGCGGCACCCAATCCTCGGCCGAGGTTTTCGCCTCTGTCCTTAAAAAATACAACGTCGGCGTTTTAGTTGGCCAAAAAACCAAAGGTTGGGGCACCATCGAACGCGTTTTCCCCATCAAAAACCAGATCGATTCCAGCCAGAAGTACTCTATCTTTTTGGTCCATCGCTTAACCTTGCGCGAAGACGGCCAGCCGATCGAGGGTAGGGGGGTAGAACCGGTAATTGACATCACCAACCCCAATTGGCAGAAACAGCTCTATCAATACATCCCCGATCAGCAGATCATATCGGCTGTCAACAAAATTTGGCAGGAATAAGTTAAGATAAAAAATAAAACCAAATCAAGACTAAGCCAAAAACAATTCGATACCAGCCAAAAGGAACAAAATTATACCGCTTAACATATTTCAAAAACAGCTTTACCGTAATATAGGCAATTAAAAAGGAAACAACAAACCCAAAACTAAGCAGCTGCCACTGGCTGGCATTAAATATTTGGGAATGTTTAACCAAATCATAACCGGCCGCCGCCAGCATAACCGGCAGAGCGGTTAAAAAAGAAAACTCCGTAGCCGCCTGCCGAGACAGCCCAGACACCATTCCGCCAAAAATAGTCGCGCCTGAACGGCTGGTGCCCGGAATCAAAGCCAGCACCTGCCACAAACCCACCTTCAAAGCCTGCAAATAAGTTATATCATCCAGCCGGCCGGTCCTTTCAGTCTCAATTTTTTTGTAAAAATGCTCTAAAACCAAAAAAGCAGCTCCGCCTACAATAAACATAACCGCCACTACCGAAACAGAAAATAAACTTTTAACAACATCCGCCAAAACAAAACCCACCAAGCCCACCGGCAAGAAAGCGATAAGCACCTTCAGCCACAAACCCAGCTTCTTAATCGACAGTTTGGATTTATAAAACAAAACAATCGCTAATATAGCCGCCAGTTGAATAATCACTTCAAAAGCTTTTAGCGCATCTGTCTGAGATAGATTCAAAAACCTAGACGCCACAATCATATGGCCTGTGGATGAAATCGGCAAAAACTCGGTCACTCCCTCGATTACCGATAAGACAAAAACATTCAAAAAATCCATCTTAACTTTATCGTATCACAAAGATCCCTACCTGCTTGCTCAAAAACCAACTCTTTAACACCTGTGCTAAGTAGAAAAAACAATTTAAGTTTATCTTTTCGAAGGCCAGCGTATTGTAATCAAAACAGAATCTTCCAAGGATTCGGCAGTATGCATCACTTTACTTGCGTCGTAGGCAAGATAATCTCCAGTTTTCGATAAAATTATTTCTTTACCTAAGTCAGGAAATCTAACTGCAAATTTACCCTTAATTAAGATCACAAGTGTCTTTGCGGTACTCTTAGCAATCGCACCAGGCTTGATATCACCCTTATGATGAACCGCCCACTTCACCTCTAAGTCATTAGTTTTGAAAAATGGATCAAACTTCACAAAATGTCCAACCAGCCAACCTTTTGTTTCCGGATGATCCTTTATTTTTTCATCCAAATTCCCTGATTTAATTATGGGCATGTTAACAACATTTTATCATTTCGGCAACACTTGTGAGCTGAGCGGAGGGGGTGGGACTCGAACCCACATGTCCCATACGGAACGCCGGTTTTCAAGACCGGTGCCTTAGCCATTCGGCGCACCCCTCCTTTTTAAACTCTCAAACCTATTATATATCCACTCTCTACCCTTACCGGTTTTAAGAAACAACTCTCTTTTTCTAGCTTCAGTGTAAGAAGGCAGGACCTCCTGATGTATTAACAACCACGGCCGACCGTATTTTGTAGATCTCACCTTGCCTGAATTGTGGTTTTTTAATCGGCTACTAGGTGTATTTGACCTGCTTGAGCCAATATAGAACTTACCCAGTTTTTGGCTGAATAGGATATAAACACAAGGCATAACAAGCTAGGAGCATTAAGCTGCCGGTTTTTCCGCCCTAGGCGGACCCGCCTCTGGCGGGCAAGACCGGTGCCTTAGCCATTCGGCGCACCCCTCCTTTTTAAACTCTCAAACCTATTATATATCCACTCTCTATATCCCACTTCATTTTCCTAAGCGCAATCAAATTACACTCCTGGAGTAGTTTTTGGCTCGCGCTCCACCCTCTCTTTATTTTAAAAGCACTCAATCTCTGACATATCAGGCTTTAAAAACTTATCCACTCTCGCATTTTTATTACATACTCTTTAACCTGATTTTTAACTTCTTCTGTTGCCATATTTTTTTTAGCATACTCTATGATCGGTCTAACCGACTCAATTTTCCGGCCAAAGCGCTCCATCCAATCAAAACGCGGAAAAATCCATAAATGAAAATGACCGCTATCTTCATTTTGGAAAAAATACACTTCTTTTATTCCTAAAACCTCTTGCATTCCCTGTCTGATCTTTCTCAATAAGATCCCAAACTCTTCCAACTCTTCATCCGTAAAATCAGCTATCGATTTTACCCCCTTTCTATTAGGCGCCAAAACCAAAAAACCAGGAATCGACACTTCCCAATCCTGATGCAGGTCCCAATATTTAGTTTTTAAAACCTTAAATTCATTTGATGAAAAAAGCATGGTTTATTGTAACCTTTTTTCCAACATTACAAAATCACAGCCCAAGTAGTGATTTTTAAGATAAGCTATAGTTTTATAGCCCAACTTTCTATAAAACCGCCTCTCACCCCAATCTTTGCCTGTGGTTAAAATCACCTTCCAACCGCCGTGTTTTTTAATATATTTTTCAGCTTTTTTAATTAAAGCTGTTCCCGCCCCCTTGCCCCGATACTTTTTTGCCACTATCAGCTCTTCCACCTTGCCTACTCCATGCAGTACAGAGCCTTCTACATATCCAATTAACTCATCCGCTTCAACCGCCTTGAAAACAAACTTCTTCGGCTTCCATCGGCCGCTTGGCCGGCCAAAATGCTTTGTACCCATTTTACTCCACTCTTTATCAAAAACCTGCTTTAGTTTCTTATCCTTTTTAGTTTGAAAGATTATTTTCATAAAAATTTGAACATTAACCAAAGCAATACAGATTCGCTGAGATTTTTAATTCTTTAACCTGATCTTGGGGAATTAATGCATCCGGAATGCTTTTTTTAACCGCTTGGCCTATTTTCTCACCAACTTTGGCTAAGGTTCGTTCAAATTCTTCCGAGCTTACTCGAGCTGGTTTATGACTGGTAAATATTTCTATTTTAATTTGCCTTATTTCAGGGTTAACATCTATCTCGGCTCGAACGCCTAAGCTGATCTCCTCACCCCACAATTTAACCGGAAAAGGCGTGCTGGCACCTGCTAGCTTGTTATATTCAGGTCTCACTTGCCGATTCTCTACCTGTACACTATGTTTTCCTTCAGTAAATAATTGTTTTTTTAATGATCTATTAAGATCA
>JAADGY010000026.1 GCA_013152165.1 bacterium | reverse complement strand
AATAGAAAAGGAGTGGTTTCCTTTGAAGAAGGCGGCATGTCGGAAAGCGATAGGGATGAGGCTGGTTTTTATAAGTTTTTATTAAGGTTGTTTTGGGGCAGGAAATGATAGACAGCGAGTGGTTGAAAGACTGGCATAAATATCAAGAATTGGATAAGAAAGTGTGGCTGGTGTGGGGCGTATGCTTGGCGGTTATTATGGTTTTGATAGGCGGTGTTTTGGCGCCTAATATAAGAGGCTATTGGAAGCTTAGATCAAAAGAAAAAATTCTTAAAGCCCAGTTGCAGAAATACAAAAAAAAGTACAATCAGCTGACTAATATTAAAGAAGATAAGCTTCAGGAGAAATTAAACAAAGGGTTAGAGATACTGCCGCTTTATCATAATGCCCCGCTTATTATCGGCATGTTGTCTGAGCTGGGTATGGAAAAGCAGGTGAGGTTAAGCAGTATTGTTTTTTCGCCTGGGGAGGTAGCCAGCAACAGCGTGGTTTTGAAAGATCGGGAAAAAGAGGCTAAAAAGCCGGCGGTGAAAACAGCTCGACTGCCTGAAAAGCTGGCGGTTGGCGAGTTGGAAATACGGTTTAGGGTTTCCGGAGCCTTAAAGAATGTCCGCAGTTTTCTGGTGAGTTTGGGGCAGGTTAAGCCGCTGGTTAGAATAAATAAGATTAATTTGACGCTGGGAAGTGAAGATAACCAGGAGATGATTAATCCAGTTGCCGGTGGTCAGGAGCGAGTGGTGACGGCTGATGTGGAGATTGAGTTTTTTGCGGCTAGGTTGCCTAAAAAGATGCCGGGGATTGATGATAAAGTATATATCGCCCCGGCGGAGCTGGAAGAAAAATACGAGCGGTGGTTAAGGGAGTATAGAAGCTTTTCTAGTGTTGGGCCGTTGGATTCGGCGGCGCCGGCAAGAAGCAATAAGCGGCAGACCCCATTTTCATATGAAGGGGAATAGAGTATGAGTATTTTTTTTGTAGTTGTTGGTTTGGCGCTTGGCAGTTTTGCTAACATGTGGCGGTTTCGATACGGTCCGGATTCAGGAAAAAAGATAAAGGAAACAAGGTCGGTGTGTGATTACTGCGGCCGAAGGCTGTTTTGGTGGGAGAATGTGCCGATTGTTTCATATCTTTTTCTAAGGGGCAAAAGCAGATGCTGCGGCAAGCAATTACCGGTTGATTATGTCATAGTTGAAGGGCTGGGGGGGTTGCTGGGCTTTTTGGCTTATCAAGTATGGCTGGGCCGAGTTGGCGGCGGAGTTGATGGTTTGGCGGTGATTTTGTTGGTGATGATAGTGATAATGCTGGCGGCCAGTTTAATGATTATTGCCTATGATTTGGCTTATCTGACCATTCCGATTTGGCCGGCGACGGCTTGGTTTTTGTTGAGTTTAGGATGGATGTTTCTAACTGGCGAAGTTGGTTGGCAGGAAGGATTGTTGGCCAGCGGCTTGGCCAGCGGCTTTTTATTGGTTTTATACATGGTGACAAAGGGCAAGGGGATGGGTTTGGGCGATGCGGTTTTGGTGCTGATATTTGGCTGGGTGTTGGGAGTATGGGGGACGGCGGCGGCGATGTGGCTGGCTTTTGTTCTGGGCTCGGTAGCAGGAGTGGGCTTGGTTATCGCCGGCCGAATGAATAAGGGTTTTAAAAGCATAATAGCGCTTGGCCCTTTTTTAGTGACAGCGTTTTGGATAAGCTGGGCTTTTCAATGGTGGTGGATATTGGTACAATGAGGATGGATAAAGTTTATTAATAATAATGAAAAAAGAACAAGACTTCAGCGGATTTGTTTCATTAGGGCTGTTATTAATTACGATTGCTGTAGTTGCGGCAGTGTCTTACGGTTTGATTAAACTTGTTGGGGTTTTATTTGGATTTAATTTTCCCCAGGCCGAGTCGATAAAATAGGTCGCTGCTTCTCCAGGAGCTTGATGATTAATAAGGTTTTTAAAAATTTGACAGCACTTGACAATGGCGTTTTGGATAAGCTGGGCTTTTCAATGGTGGTGGATATTGGTACAATGAAGATAGATTGAGGTTTATAAAGTTGAAAAGTTAAAAGTGAATAAAGCAAAAATAATTAAACAGAGTGTTCCAGGGTTTACTTTATTAGAGTTGTTGGTGGTGATTACGATTATTGCGATTTTGGCGGCGATTGGTTTGGGAAATTATACCAGGACGTTAAGCCGGGGCCGAGATGCTAGGCGGCGGGCCGATTTGAAGGCGGTCCAGAATGCCTTGGAGCAGTATTATGTTACCCATGATAGCGTGTACCCGAGTGACGGCAGCGGCGGGCTGTTGACAACAGATGCTGATTTTGTAGCTTTGTTTAGTGAGGGGCAAGCTCCGCAGACACGGGAAGGCGGCAGTTACTGTGATGTTAATCAGTCCGGTGGAGATCAAAGTCCGGGGCGGGTTAACTTGACTGATTATTGGTGCTGTGAGAAGTTGGAGCAGTCGAAAGGGAATGCTGATTTGGCCACCGGTGGGGTACAGCCGACTCCGGCGGCCGGCACCGGCGGTTATTTTTGTATCTATAATTTACAATAATGAAGCTTAAGAGCGGCTTAAAAGGATTTACTTTCATAGAAATGTTGGTGGTTTTGGTGTTGATTGCCACCTTGATGTCGATAATTATGGTCCGGCTGAACCGGGCCAGTTCGACCAGCCGAGATAAAAAAAGGTCGGTTGATCTGCATATGATTCAGGCGGCTTTAGGGCTTTATTATTCGGATTGGGATGATTATCCAGACTCATTAAGTTTCAGCCAGGTGTTTGAGGACAGCAACAACCGGGTTTATATGCAGGAGATGCCGAATGATCCAAGCTATCCAAAACAGACATATTATTATGCCAAATCAGCAACAGCTGGTTTTGTCTTGTGTGCGGCGATGGAGGAGAGTAAGAATATTCCGGCATCAGGAAGCATTTATTATCCGCCCTCAAGTGTGCCGGCTGGCGGTTGTACGGTTGATTGCAATTACTGTTTAAAACCTTTTTAATTTATGATTAAGAGCAAGCCGCAAAGACGGGTTATGGCAGGTTTTACATTAGTTGAGGTGTTGGTGACGATTACGTTGAGTTTGTTGGTAACTGGGTTGGGAACGGTGATGTATCGGGATTATTATAACCAGAAAATCGTTAAGGTGGTAGCGGATACTTGGGCCAGGGAGGTTGAGCTGTTGATTAAGAAAAATGACAGCGGTTCGGTTTTGTCGTCGGATATCGGCAGCGGCTGTCAGGGAGTGTTTTTAGCGACGGTGATAAGTTCGGTAGGCGGCAGCGGCCAGTATGATGTGTATACAAAGTGTTCGCAGGCCAACTCGCCAGGAGTTAGTTATTCGCTTGAAACAAATGACCCGAATAAAGTGGTGGTTTTTGGTAGCAGCCAGGTGCTGGAGGTGATGCCGCTTAGCCGGGGGGTAAAAGAAAGCAAGACGTTTGATTTATGTTTGCAGACCAGTGCCGGCTCAAAATGCTATTATCAAGTGGTGGTCGAGAAAACCGGAGTTGTTTATGTGGCAAAGATTTAAAAGTTTAAGCGGTTCCAGCTTGGTTGAGGTTTTGGTGATTGTGACGATCTTGTCCTTTGTTTTGATTGCTATGCTGAACGCTTCGATGGTGGCGATTGTTCAGACTAAGCATGCCAGAAACAAAGCTTTGGCTACTAGGTATACCCAAGAAGGGCTGGATTGGGTGAGGGCTTTAAGAGATAGACAAAATAATTGGAACGATTTTGTTAATTTAATTTTTGGAGTCGATTGGGGAAGCGTGACTGATGGAGAGAAAAAGACTTTTTGTTTAAGCAGTTTGGCTTTAAACCAAGGAGCTTGCTCGGCGGGCAGTTTTATTACTGGCACCAAGTTTACCCGCGAGATGGAGGTGGTGGCTGATACGACCAAGAATTATTTGACGGTGACGGTCAAAACCGGTTGGCGGGATGCTTTGTGTAAAAATCCAAGCGATTATTTCTGCCATAATATTAAGGTATCAACGATTTTAAGCACATGGCAGGATTAAAAGCAAAAAAGCCAACCATGGCCGGTTTTACCTTGATAGAGTTGGTGATCGTCATGGGAATTATGGTTATTTTAGGAATATTTATTGCTGGCAGTTTGGGGAGCTTGTTTAGAACTTCGAACCGGACGGCCAGGTGGCAGATGGTTAAGAACGAGGGTGACAGAGTGGTCGAGGTTATCGGGCGCATGGCTAGATTGTCTGATCGAGGGGAAGATTGCGTGACTGATAGCTATATGACGATTTTGAATGCTGATGGCGGGATGAGCCGCTTCATGTATGATATTACTAATCAAAAAATTGCTTCGGTGGCGGCCGGGCCGGGTGAGGATATTGGAGCCTCAACTGACATAACTGATCTGCATTCGACGAATACAAAGGTAACCGAGTTTAGTTTGGATTGCAGCGGCTTTAGTAAGGATAAGTGGGGGTCGTGGGTGAATATGTCATTTACGATGCAGGATACGATTGACCCCAGTGATCCAGTCGAGATAAAGTTTAGTAATGGGATTGGGTTTAGGAATAAGTGATAAAAAGTCAAAGGGCAAAAGGCAAAAGCTAAAGAATGTCAAAACTTAGATGTCAAAATTCAAATCTACATCTTAAATGTTAAATCTTTCAAGAATCCGAAATAAACCCTAAATTCGAAGCTCTCCCGACGTAAAGTCGGGATCCCGACTCCCGAAAGGGACGTCGGGACAAACAAATTCTAAGCACTAAAT
>JAADGY010000035.1 GCA_013152165.1 bacterium | reverse complement strand
TTTTACAATCAGGGCAGGGTGCAGTGTTTTGACCAAAAAAAGTTTTACATTGGGGACATTTATATTTTTCATTCCATGGCGGATCAGCAAAAACTTTTGCGTACAAGATAGCCAAAGGTCCCCATTTTTGGATTAAGCGTTCTTGTAATAGTTGCGCTTCCTGTCCCCTGACTAGATCATCGGGTGTGGAAGATGAATTAAGAAACATTGGTTGTTCGATAGGCATTGTATGCTCCTTGGATTTATATTATTGTGTTAACATGTTAATATGGTGGCATTATAATACATTGGGGCAAAAAAAGTCAAGCAGGCTGAGTTTGGCCCTTAACTTTGGAGCACGATCCCGCTTCTCTCAGAGAATCGAGAACCCGGTTCTCGATTCTCTGAGAGGAGCGGGATTTTTCATCCGCATTTTAGGATTTTTGGGCAAGGATTGTTGGCCCAAGTATAATCTAAGTATGACAACACAACCGGTTCTTAAACAAGAAGAAAGTTATTCGCCCCGCAACAAAAAAGAAGAGTTTTTGGTTAAGGCGCTGGCCGAGATCGTTGATAAAAAAGAGATGGCTAATTTTTTAAGAGACATTTTAACTGTATCCGAAATAGAAGAAATTGCTAACCGTTTATACATCGCCAAACTTTTGGCGGCCGGGCGGTATTCGTACATGCAGATTGCCCAAAAAGCCAAGACATCAACCACTACTGTGACTCGAGTAGCCCACTGGCTTTATAGAGGGTGTGGCGGTTACTTTAAAGTTTTCTTTAAAAATCGAAAGAAAAAACAGCCTTAAAGAGCAGATGATTAATTAGACCGAGGAAGGGCAGTGTTTGATGCGTTGGGCGGGTTAATGATAGGTGGGTTATAATAAAAAGTGATGAATGTAATAAGGCGGATAAATCAAATTCCGTTAAGCAAGTTTGCGTTGTTCACACTGGCGGCCGGGTTGGCTATTTTTCTACCTTTGTCGCTTTGGCTGGTGAGGCAACAAACTCAACTGCCGTCTTCAGCAGCACCAAGGTTGACGCCGGTGAAAAAAATAGAATCATTCGGACCGGTACCTAGCCAACCGCCACAGATTAAGCTAATCACGCCGTTTATCGGCAAGGTGGGGGATGTGGTAGTAATAAAGGGAAAAAATTTGGGGGATAATCCAAAAGATCGGGAGATTGTCTTTGCCGGGGTGATTGCTAAAGAAGAAGATATTCTTTCATGGAAAGATGACCAAATCCAGGTAAAAGTGCCCTGGGGAGCAAGATCAGGCTTAATCCGGGTGGTTATCGGCCCTTGGCAGATGAGTTGGGGGATTCCTTTTATTGTCTATTCAAAGGAAACTAAATTAAAGGTCAGTTATCAAGGCCGGCGATTGGATTTAAGGGGCGAGGCCGGGGCGGTGGACACGGTTTTTATTTGGCCAAAGGTGGCGGAGAAAATTTCGACTACGGCGGCGGGGATGAAGGAAGTGATTTTGACGAAACCGCCGGTGGCGGTGGCTTTGTATGACAAACTGGGGCGGTTGGTGGATTTTTATGTAGATCCTATCGAGTTTAGTTTTGGTTTATGAAACAGACGGTAACGATCGTCGGCGGCGGAACTGGGTCTTTTATAGTTTTATCGGGCTTAAAATATTATCCGGTCGAGTTAAATGCGGTGGTAACGGTCAGCGATGACGGCGGATCGACCGGCCGCTTAAGGGATGAGTTTGGCTTTTTGCCGGTGGGCGATCTTCGGCAATGCATCGCGGCCTTGGCGGATGATGACCAGGACGGTTATTTAACCAAGCTTTTGCTTTACCGATTTGAAAAAGGCAAGGGTTTAAAGGGCCATAATTTAGGCAATTTAATTTTGACGGCTTTAAGCGATATCTACGGGAGCGAGGTTGAAGCTTTGGAAGTAGTCAATAAAATATTCCACCTAAAAGGAAAGGTTTTGCCGGTGTCGTTAAAGCCGGTAAGGCTGGGGGCGGTTTATTCGTCCGGAAAAACCATTGTTTCGGAACATTTGATCGAGGAGTACAAACCAAAAGACGGCGAGTTAATAAGCAAACTTTTTACTAAACCGCCAACAAAGATTAACCCCCGCGTAAAACAAGCTATTGCGGCAAGCGATTTTATTATTTTGGGGCCGGGGGACTTATATGGTTCGACTATCGCTAATTTAGTTATCGACGGGGTGCCGGAAGCACTCAGAAACAGCCGAGCCAAGCTTATCATGATCGTTAATTTAATGACGTTAAGAAGCCAGACCCATAAAATGACGGCTTCGGATCATGTCAGGATATTAGAGTCATATTTGGGAAAGAAAGTGGATTGTATTTTGATGAATAACCAAACGATTCCTAAATCGATCCGGCGGGCTTATGCTAAAGAGGAAGAGTTTCCGGTGGCGGATGATTTAAACAAAGATAAGCGGGTCATCAGAAGGCCGCTTTTGGCTGAAAGCAGATTCACCAAATCAAAATCGGACAAGTTGAAAAGAAGCTTTCTGCGCCATGATCCAGACAAGGTGGCTTGGGAGATAATGGAGATTATAAACAAGTCAAAGGGCAAAAGTCAAAAATCAAAAGCTAAAGTTGAATTAAGTTGAGGGGTTGATTGGAGTTTTTACAGGTTCAAGCGGGTTTTTTCGCCTAAAAAGAAACTGATTTTAGGATCGTGATGGTTGCCGGTGATTTCGGTGGCGGTGCCGATCAAGCTGGCGTCGATGGCTTCGTCGATGTCGCGGATAACAACGTCCTGCATTAAAACGCTGTTTTCGATACTGCTGTTTTCGATGCGGCAGCCTTTGTCTATGGATGTAAACGGCCCGATGTATGAATCCTTTATGACAACATTGTCGCCGATGCTAACCGGACCTCTTATGTGGGCATTTTCAAGGGTGACGTTTTTGCCGATCTGCACCCTACCCTCGATAACTATATTCTGATTTATGTGCTGGGAAAAATCATGGTGTTTAAGGTTGCGGTCAAGCAGATATTGATTAGCTTCGATCCAGTCGTCGAATTTACCAGGGTCCAGCCATTTGCCCTTGTATTCCATGACATCCACCCGGTAATTATGGTCGATCAGCCATTGAAACGGAGAGTTGATCTCCAGTTCGCCGCGGGCTGAAGGTTTGATTTTATCCTTACCGGTAAAGCATTTAAAAACGGTGTTGGTGAAAAAATAAAGGCCGGGGATGGCAAATTTGTGGGGCGGATTTTTGGGTTTTTCAACATATTTAATAAGCCGTCCCCGCTTGTCGAAATAGGGAACGCCCATGCGGGTGTTTTCCGGATGTTCAACCATGGTGACCATACCGTCGGGCTGTTTATCCAAGAAGCGGTCAACTTGGTCCTTGATGCCGTCGGCAAAGATGTTGTCCCCTAGATGAAGCAAAAACGGCTCGCCGGCCAGCCAATCTTGGCAAACTTGGAAAATGTTGGCCAGGCCTAAAGGTTTTTCTTGCAGTATATAGGTGAATTTGACTCCCCATTTACTGCCGTTGCCCAAAAATGTTTTGACTATGTTCAACCAGCCGGGGTTGTAGGTGATGGCGATTTCAGTGATGCCGGCGGCGGCGATGGTTTCGATCGGGTAAAAGATAAGAGGCTTGTTGGCTATGGGGATGAAATGCTTGTTGTTGGAAAAGGTAATCGGCTGCATCCGAGTGCCGCGGCCGCCTGTGGGGATGATGGCTTTCATGACAGATTTATTTTAACATAAACATGACAAATAATCCGACAAAGATTAAAAAAACCTGGCCAAAGTGGGAAACGGGAGTGTGTTTGTTTTGGTGGAGTTCGGGGACTAGGTCTGATAAGGCGATGTATAAAAAACCGCCGGCGGTGACGGGAATGATATAGATCAAATACGGCTGCATATTGGTAGAACCAACAACAAAGACCAGAATTACACCCAGCAGGGCGGTTAAGGCTGATAAAAAGTTGAAAAATAGGGCTTTGGCGGGGCTGAAGCCGCTGTGAAGCAGAATGCTGAAATCTCCGATCTCTTGGGCGATTTCGTGGCCGGCGATGGCGATAACGGTAATCCACCCCAAGGTTTGGCCGGTCATAAAAGCGGCGCCGATAAGAACGCCGTCAAGAAAGTTATGCAGGCCGTCAGAGATTAAGATTAACCAGCCGGTTGGCTTCTGCCGGCAGTCAACTTGGTGGCAGTGATTATGCCTTATGATTTTTTCCAAGATTAAAAAGGCAAACAAGCCGGCCAAGACAGCACCGCCGATGATTTGGGGGCTGGTGATTGATTGATAGGCTTGGGGAATTAAATGCCACCAAACGCTGCCTAACAAAGTGCCGATGGCAAAACTAACTAGATAATAAATCAGCTTGCTTAAAAATTTTTGATTGACCAGCAAAACCAAGATGCCGCTTAGGGAGATAAGGCTGATAAAGACAACGGCGGCTAGGGCCAGGGCAAAAGTGGATAACATAACAGGTTAATTGTACTATTTTAAACCAAGACAGTGTTGATATAGGTTGCACGTTTAATGTTAGATAATTCCTATAACATGTCTAAAATCAATCTGTTCATCTCTAATAAGCCGGAGTCAATTCAGCGGCAAAACTGCCCCTTTATCTTCCCTGATCCCCCTCCCCCGTATCAGAGACGGCACTATCATACTCTAGAGTACGATAGTATTTTCTCTAAAGAAAATACAACTTTACAGGGATGATACTATCACACTCTAGAGTGTGATAGTGTGGGATTGTTCCTGTAGTAATAGGTGCGGGAAGCGGGATCGGCTGTTTTTTCCGGGGCTAGTTTGTTCTAGTTTGTTATTACTTGGTAAAATGCTTCCTGGTGTTTGTGGACCAAGTGTTTTTGTTATTTTATTTGTATTGGCTGCGGCCGATTCGGATAACGATAATGTGGATAGTACGGATAGTCTTTGGGCCTGGAA
Source organism: bacterium (assembly GCA_013152165.1). Lineage (GTDB taxonomy): Bacteria > Patescibacteriota > Microgenomatia > JAADGY01 > JAADGY01 > JAADGY01. Next base: position 1,784 of record JAADGY010000035.1, on the reverse strand, counting down.
AATGTGATAAATACGTAAATAATCAAGAAGGTGCCAAGCCAGATAAGCTCCATAACTAAAGCCAGAACAGCCGCTTTCCAGCCGTATTTAGAGATTAAAAAAACCGGCGGACCAAAGATGATTAAAATATAAAGCAGGGCGATAAAGATTATGACAAGAATGCCAAAAGCCGAATCCATGGGCAAATACATCAACCAGCTGGTTTTATTTAGGTAATTTAGCAAATAGGTCAATCCAACAACCAAAAGACTTGACACGAAACTCATTGATATGGTGGTTAGGTTAAAGGCTTGCTCGGGGGCGCTAGCTAAGGGCTGGCTGGCGGCGGGGGCTTGATATTTTATGTTGTCTTTATTTTCTTTTTTGGGTTTGGCGTTGCGGTTTTTGAGAATTTTGGTTAACAAATAAAGGGCAAGGAAAATGGCGGCAACCACCGCTAAGGCCCACATTATCGAGCTAAGATACAGCCTGATTTTACTGGCGGCATAAGTGCCTTTAACACTTAGGCTTTCATTTGGGGCCAGGTTTTTGGCTCGTTTGAATAAAGCTCCGCTGTAACCGATGGTGTTAACCAGTTTATCCATTTCGGGGCTGGATATGCTTTTTTTAATTGAGGCGGTTGAAAGCTCAGGGCTTTCTTGCTGATAATTAACCGATGCCCGCTTGCCTTTTAAATAAAGATCGCTGTCGACATCAACAGCAACATTGACCTGGTTGATTCTAAATGGGACTTTCAAGGTTTCGAAGTTAAATTTATATAGCCCTAAGTTTTTAGTAACGTAGCCTTTGGCGGTATAGGCGATGATTAAGGCGGTTGTTTTATACGGCCTAACCGGAGTCGGCAAGTCAAACCGATACAAATTGCCGGATTTTTCGTATTCAATCTTTTTATAACTGGGCTGGATCGGACCGCCGGGATAATAACTGCCTAAATAGTCCGGTTCTTTGTATTCTAGGCAAACTCTAAATTTGCTTTTGTAATCATAACGTATACATCTTGGCGGCAGCTTCATTTGATAAATTGCCATCTCACTTGGCGATACTTTGGGGACGGTAAAGGAAAAGTTGGTCATCAACCTGTCATTTGGATTGGTAATCACCATCTTGACATAAACTACCGCCTCGCCGTTGCCGCGAAAAACAACAGTGTAAAAATGGTTTTGGCCAAACAACAAGCCGCTTTGGGCAGATACAGTAGCGGGGGCGAATAAAAACCAGCTTAAAACCAATAAGCTAAAAACCAGGGTGATTGCTTTGAATAGGCCTTTTTTTATCATAAAAGTGTCTGGGTTTATATTAACATAATTTTATTTTTTCTTAAAAGGGATACTAAACCATCTTGGAACTCTTTTCTTATATTGCCTATATTCCTTTCCATAAAGGCGCTCAAGGTAGGGTTCTGCCAGGCGGATGGTATACCAGCAAATAATTATTGAAGCGGCGGCGGCGAGAATAAAGGCAAAAAGCGACCGCCCAGCCAGCGAGGCGCCAAGAAGAATTAAAAGACAGCCGATAAACTGGGGGTTTCTGCTTAGTTGGTATATGCCGGTTGCAACCAGTTTTGAAATGTCTTGGCCGCAGCTTCGGCGCAAGGAGCGAAATTCTATCATGCCGGCGGCTAATAAAATAACGCCGGCAAGAATCAAAAACAAGCCAACAACTAAGGCCAGGGTCTTATCAATTGGAATTGGCAACAGGCTATAAACTGCTGACAAAATTAAGGCGGAAAAATAAACCGCCCACATGACAAACCACAGATTTAAAAGCTTATTGCTAAAAGTCGC
>JAADGY010000029.1:893-23444 GCA_013152165.1 bacterium | reverse complement strand
CCTTGCGGTAGGCTTCGTTAACATAAATGATGGCGGCGATGACGACGATTGATAAAAGCGGGAAGGTAATGATGGAGGTAAAATCAATAACATCAAGAGTGGCTAAAACCTGGCCGACGCCGGTCGGCAAGGCGGCGATGATGCCGACAAAGATTAAAAACGAAACACCGTCACCTACCCCTTTTTCGGTAATGAGCTCGCCCAGCCAGACCATGAGCAAACTGCCGGCGGTTAAGACCAACAGCATAACGATCATATCAAAGGGGGTAGCAGCGGCCGAGATAAGGCCCTGTTTTTTTAGAAGCAGGAAAAGTCCGATAGCTTGAACTATAGTTAAAGGCAGGGTGAGCAGGCGGGTGTAGCGATTGATGGTTTCACGGCCGTACTCGCCTTCTTTACTTAACTCTTCCAGCTTGGGGATGACAAAGGTTAAAAGCTGCATGATGATCGAAGCGTTGATGTAGGGGTTTAAACCTAGGGCAACGATAGAAAAGTTAGCCAGAGTGCCGCCGGAAAAGATGTTGATAAGGCCTAAAAACTGGTTTTGAACAAAAAATTGCTTAAGCCTGAGATGATCGACAAGAGGCAGGGGGATGTGGGCTAAAAATCTAACCAGGAAAACGATAAAAAGGGTGAAAAGGATCTTCTGCCTTAAATCAGCAGTGTTAAAGATAAGTTTAAGGTATTTTATCACCTGTTTCATTGATTATTTTTTTCTTACAGAGGCAGGTTTAGTTGATTTATTTTTGAGTTTGTCGATTAGATCCAAAACAGTTTGGCTGGCCGGCAGTTTAAGGTTTATCGGCTTATCCAGGGTGCCGGTAGCGACTAGTTTAACTTGATAATTTTTAGCTTGTCTAGGAGTGATTATGCCTTCCTTAACTAAAAAGGCCAAGTCTACAACCTGATTGGCTTTTTTGATGTAAGGGCTTATCTGGCGCAGGGTGACGGCTAGAGTTGGCTTGTGCGGTTTTAAGAAACCGCCGCCGCGCATAACCGGCAGTCTTTGCCAAAGCGATTTTTTGTGTTTGGTGCCGGTGAAGATAACAGAAATTTTGCCGCGGGCTTTGGCTCCTTTGCTGCCGCGGGTGCTGGTGTGGCCGCCGCGGCCGGAACTGTAGCCTCGGCCAACGCGAGGCTTTCTTTTATCAACAATATTGGTAAGCTGAGCTAATAAAGACATGGGTGTTGGTTTTGGTTTTATAATCTTTTGTATTTAATATCCTGCAGTTGGGACAGGGCTTTGAGGGCGGCGTGGGCGCTGGCGTTTTTGTTGCTGCTGCCTAAAATTTTAGCAACCACGTTTTGATAGCCGGCCAATTCTAAAATACTGCGGACAACACTGCCGGCTTTGATGCCAGCACCTTTGGGAGCCGGCTTAATTAAGACAAAAACGGCGTCTTGCTTAACCTCGACTCGGTGAGGAATCGAATGCCATTTGGTTATGGGAACTTCAATCATATCTTTTTTGGCTTTGATAACAGCTTTTTGAATAGCAGTAGCGACGGAGGGGGCTTTGCCTAAAGCCAGCCCTACCCGGCCCTGCTTGTCGCCGACAGCCACAAGAGCGGTAAAGCGAACTCTTTTTTTACCCTGAGTAGTCTTGCTGACTCTTTTGATTTGCAAAACTGATGATTGTAGTTGGTCTATCATAATTTATCAATTCTTAAATTTTTAGGCCGGATTGGCGAAGACCTTCGATCAAGGCTTTGACTCGGCCGTGATAAGCATGAGGCCCCCGGTCGATAAAAAAGCTTATTGGCTTTTTCAAACGTTTTATTTTATCACCTAAGGTCCGACCGACCAAATGAGCTTTTTGAGTTTTGGTTAAATGGTTATCAGTTTTTATATCAGCGTCGCTGGCGGCGGCTAAAGTAATGCCTTGATTGTCATCGATAAGCTGGGCATAGATGTGCTGGTGGCTGCGAAAAATAGATAAACGCAGTCTATCAGGAGAGGTTTCCCTTAACTTGCGCCTAACTCGATAGGCTCTTTTTTGGCGGTGTTTTCTTTTGTCTTCAGGTTTCATAGCGGTTTTAAGCGGCGGCTTTACCGGCCTTGCCGGCTTTGCGCCTTATGACTTCATCTTTATAACGAATGCCTTTGCCTTTGTATGGCTCGGGGGGGCGAACGGCTCTTATATTAGCAGCCACCTGGCCGACTAATGATTTATCGATGCCGGTTATGGTTATTTCGGTGTTTTTCTCGACCTTGATTTGAATGTCTTCTGGAATGTCTATGTTAACCGGGTGAGAAAAGCCAACGGTTAAGACAAGGGTTTTGCCTTGGAGTTTGGCCCGGTAGCCGGTGCCGACCAACTGAAGCTGTTTAGACCAGCCTTTGGTTACGCCGACAACCATGTTGGCCAGAAGCGACCTTAAAAGCCCATGAAGAGCTTTTGATTGTTTATTGTCCGGCTTGGTATTAACGACGATCAATTGGTTGTTTTCCTGTTTGACTTGAAGGCTGGGAAAGGTTGGCTGAGTCAGTTTGCCTTTGGGCCCTTCTATGACTATTTGATCGGGCTGAATGTCAATTTTCAGGCCGTCTTCGATGGGAATGGGTGTGTTGCCTATGCGCGACATAATATTTACCAAATTTGACAGATAAGTTCGCCACCGGTTTTAGCTTTTTGAGCTTGGGCGCCGGTTAAGATGCCTTTGTTGGTGGAGAGAATATTAATACCGATACCGCTAAAGACCGGCGGGATTTGATTGTAGCTGATATAGATTCGCCGGCCGGGAGTAGAGACTAGTTTCAAACCCTGTATAGCCGGTTGGGGGCGGCGGTGTTTGTCGAGGTTGTATCTTAAATAAACGGTGATGAATGATTTTGGGGGCTGTTTGTCGACTTTGAAGTCTTTGATGTAGCCTTCTTTTTTCAAAACAGACAAGACAGCTTCTTTCATTTTGGAGCCGGGTATGACAACCTGCTCATGCCTAGCTAAGTAGGCGTTTTTAAGACGTACCAACATATCGCCGATTGGGTAGTTAATCATAAGCGTTTACCAGGAAGCCTTGGTGACCCCAGGCAGCATGCCTTGGTGGGCTAATTTTCTAAAGCAAAGGCGGCAAAGTTTAAAATAACGGATAAAGCCGCGGGGGCGGCCGCAGAGCTGGCAGCGGTTGCGGTAGCGCACCGCGTACCTTAGCTGTTTTTTTTCTCGTACAATTTTTGATGTTTTAGCCATAGCAGTAGGTTGGACTAATTGGACGCAGCGGTCCGATTAGTCTGATTTTCTTTTGTAAAAGGAACACCTAATAATTCTAACAGACGTTTGCTGAGTTTAGCATCAGAGGTGGAAGTAACAAGGGTGACTCTAACGCCGCGCTTTTTGTCGACCTCTTCGTAACTGACTTCGGGGAATATGATCTGCTCTCTTAAGCCCAGGTTATAGTTGCCGTTTTGATCAAAACTTTTAGGAGACACGCCTCGGAAGTCACGAACAAGAGGCAGGACCAAGCTGATAAGACGGTCTAAAAAGGACCACATTTTTTGGCCGCGAAGGGTGACTTTAAGCCCGATCGGCTGGCCTTTTCTTAAGCTAAAGGTGGCGACGGATTTGCGGGCTTTAGTAATGATGGGTTTTTGGCCGGTAATTTTAGCTAAAAAGGCAGCGTTGGTTTTAAGGATGCCTTTATCTTTGGCGGCGTCGCCGACGCCGATGCTGACGATGATTTTATCCAAAGTCGGGATAGCTAAATCAGGAGCGTTGCCCATTTCTTTTTTTAAGACAGGCAGTACTTTTTTCTGGTAATGATCTAGAAGGCGGGGCTTTATCATTTGGCCTCCTTGTCTTTGATTACCTGGCTGCACTTTTTGCAGTATCGAAACTTATTGCCTTGCTTATCTATTCTTATGCCTACTCGGGTTGGTTTATGGCAGTTGGGACAAACAAGGGCAACCTTAGAGATCAAGATAGGCTTGGTCAGATCGATGATGCGGCTGGAGTCGTTGGGGCCGGTTGATTTATGATGCTTCTTGACGATGTTGACGCCTTCAACCAAAAGTTGATTGGTTTTAAGCAGGACTTTAAGAACCTGGCCCTTTCGGCCTTTATCCCTGCCGACTCTGACTATAACTTGGTCGCCTTTTTTTATCTTTTGCATGGTTAATACATTTCCTGAGCCAACGAGGCAATTTTTTTAAAGCCTTTTTCTTTAACTTCTCTGGCGATGGGGCCGAAAACCCGACTGCCTATCGGATTATTGCTGTTGTCGATGATGACGGCGGCGTTGTCGTCGAATCGAATATGGGAGCCGTCGGGGCGGCGCATTTCTTTTTTGGTTCTAACGATGACGGCCTTAACTTTTTGGCGGTCCTTAACCAGCCCATAGGGGGTACTGCCGTCAACGACGCACAAGACAACATCGCCCAGCCGGCCATAACGGCGCCGGGAGCCGCCGTAAACATGAATTAGCTTAAGGCGCTTAGCGCCGGTGTTATCAGCTGGTGTTAAGATTGATCTAAGCTGAAGCATTTTTTAAGATAATTCCTTAATTTTTTAAAATTTTAATAACTTTCCAGTGCTTGCGACGGCTTAACGGCCGAGTTTCTTCAATGACAACTTGGTCGCCCTGCTTGGCGCCAAGGCGGTTGTCGGCGATGTATTTTTTGTCTTTTTTAAGGCGCTTGGTGTAGAGCGGGTGGGCAAAGACGCGAGTAACTTTAACAACCACAGACTGTACCATTTTATCACTGACGACAACGCCGGTCATGGTTTTTTTATGTTTGGTTTGGGTTTTGGTCATATTACTCCTTAGTCATTTGCTTTTCGGTGATAATAGTTTTAATAAGGGCGATTTTATAATAAAGGTCTTTGATTAAATGAGTCTGCTTAAGCTTGCCGATGGCTTTTTCCATCTTTTTTAAAGCCAGCTCTTTTTGAAGGCTGTCAACTAAGGTTGACAACTCATCGATGGTTTTTTGGCGCAGATTGGCCTTTTGATCAGATTTCATAATTCTCCTGTGAAACTACTTTTGTAGGCAGGGACAGCTTGTTGGAAGCGGCCCGCAGAGCTTTTCGAACAACTTCCGGGGGCAAGCCGGCCAGTTCAAAAACTAAAGTGCCGGCCTTGAGGTTGGCGATGTAGTATGAGGGGTCGCCTTTGCCGCCGCCCATATGCGAGCCGGCGGCCTTGCCGGTGATTGGGTGATGAGGGAAAATCCGAATCCATAGACGGCCTTGGCGCTTGGTGTGGTGGACGATGGCTTTCCGAGCGGCTTCAAGCTGGCGGGCGGTTATCCAGCCGGGTTTAAGGATTTTTAAGCCGTACTCGCCAAAGGCCAGCTTGGATCCGCGCCAAGCCAAGCCGCCGACTTTGGGCCGGAAGTTGCGCCTGTATTTGAGTTTTTTAGGTTGAAGCAGCATGTTTACTTTTTAGATATTTCACCTTTGTAAATATATACCTTGACGCCGACGTAGCCTGATCGGGTTAGGGCCGGCTCTTCGGCGTAGTCGATGTTGGCTCTCAAGGTCTGAGTCGGGATTTTGCCTAAGCTGTATTTTTCGGTTCGGCTGATTTCGGTGCCGCCGATGCGGCCGGAGATAATGATTTTAACACCTTGAGCGCCGGAGGCCATAACCTGCTCCATGGCTTTGTTGATGATGCGCCGGTGGGGAATTCGCTTTTTTAAACCGGCGATGATTCTTTTTAAAACAATGCGGGCTGATAAATCAGGGTTTTTAACTTCTTTGACCTCGATGTTTATTTGGGTGGCGTTTTTAGCTTTGGGATCGACGCCTAAACTTTGGTAGATGGCTTCTTTCAATCTTTCGATGCCGGATCCGCCGCGGCCGATGACTACTCCAGGCCGGCCAACATAAAAGATAAATCTGATCTTTTTCAAAGAGCGCTCGATGATTAAATCGACCAAGTCGGCCCTGTCCAGCTGTTCATTAATGAGCCGGCGCAGCTTTAAATCCTGCAATAGAGTGTCGGCATAATCTGATTTGGGGGCAAACCAGTGAGCTTTCCAATCAAAAAATGAACCTAGCCTGAAACCGTAGGGGTGAACTTTTTGACCCATTAGTCTGCCTCCTTTAGAACTATAGTTAAATGGGATGTGCGTTTTTTATAAGCATGGGCTCGGCCGCGGGAGATGGCCCGCCAGCGCTTCATGACCATGCCCTCATCGACTCTGATGTGGTCGAGCTTAAGTTTGTCTTTAGAAAGATCAAAGTTGTGGGAAGCATCGGCCAAGGCAGTTTTAAGGGTTTTGTATAAAATCCGGGCGGCTTTGTTGGGCATAAGCGAAAGATGGTCGACAAGCTGAGAGATCGGCATGTCTTTGACCATCTTAACAACAAGCCTTAGCTTTCTGGGCGAGATGCGGACATTTTTGGCGATGGTTTTTATGGTCTTAGTCATAGACATTTTTTTAAGTTTTACTGATAATTCTTTTAACAACGCGGCCGTGGCCGGTAAATTTGCGGGTGGGGGCAAACTCACCCAAACGATGGCCGACCATTGATTCGTTGATATAAACTTCAATAAATTTACGGCCGTTGTGAACTAAAAAGGTAAAGCCGACAAACTCAGGCGGGATCATCGAGTTTCTGGCCCAAGTTTTGATCGGGCTTTTTTTGCCCTGCTGTTGTTGCTTTTGAACTTTCATCAAAAGCTTTTCATCTATGTATGGTCCTTTTTTAAGGCTTCTAGTCATTTTATTTTTTCCTTCTTTGAACAATTATTTTATCAGAGTATTTTTTAGTTTTGCGGGTTTTTTTGCCCAGCGTCTTTTTACCCCAAGGAGTTTTAGGAGACGGCATGCCGATGCCGGATCGGCCTTCACCGCCGCCGTGGGGGTGGGACCCAGGATGCTGGGCGACACCGCGGACGGTTGGCCTGATGCCCATCCAGCGCTTGCGGCCGGCTTTGCCTAATTTAATGTTATGCCAATCGGGGTTGCTGACTCGGCCGACCATGGCTTTGGCTTGGGGGGAAAAGGCGCGGATCTCGCTTGAGGCCAGCTGGAGGTGGACCTTGTCTTCATCGACTGATTTGACAACAGCAAAGGTGCCGGCGCTTCTTACCAGCTGGGCTCCCTTGCCGGGCCTTATTTCAATACAGGAAACTTCGGTGCCGACCGGAATTTTATGAAGAGGCAGCCAGTTGCCAAGCTTAACCTCGGCTTTAGAGCCGGACATGATGGTGTCGCCGACTTTGAGGCCTTCGGGGGCGATGATGTAGCGCTTTTCACCGTCGGCATAATGCAAAAGAGCGATAAAGGCGGTGCGGTTGGGGTCATATTCCAGAGCGGCGACTTTGGCCGGGATGTTTTCCTTGTTTCTTTTAAAATCAACGACTCGGTACATGCGCTTAGCGCCGCCGCCGCGGTGGCGGATGGTGATGTGGCCGCTAGAGTTGCGGCCGCCGGATTTTTTAAGCGGTCTAAGCAGTGATTTCTCCGGCTCTTTTTTAGTTAGAACCGAATAGTCGATGCCGCTGGCGTTGCGGCGGCCTGGAGTGGTTGGTTTATAGATTTTGATAGCCATATTATTTACCTTCTAAAAGGGTTATTTTTTGTCCAGGTGCTATTTTAACATAAGCCTTTTTAAGCTTAGGGGCCAGGTAGGTCTTGTTTTTGCGCTGCTGCTTCTTGATTTCCGGGCCTTTGACGGCCATGTTGACTTTGATTACTTTGACGTTAAAGAGCTGGCTGACGGCCTGTTTGATTTGATTTTTGGTGGCTTTAAGGCTGACCCAGAAAGTGTAAACGTTTTGTTTTTGGGCCTGAAGGCTTTTTTCGGACAAGACTGGTTTAATGATTAATTGTTTAGGATCCATAACGACCTCCGCGGTTGATTAAAGTTTGAAAAGCTGTTTGACTGATGATAAGGCGGTTAGCTTTTAACAGATCCATGAAAGAAATGTCGAGGGTTGATTTAATGCTTAAATAAGGGACGTTGCGGCCAAGGCGCCAAAGGTTGGTTTTGTCGTCTGGATGATAAACCAACAAAAGCTTGGGGTTTGACTGATCGGCGATGAAGACAGCGGTTTTATCAAGCAGCTGCCTGGTTTTGTCAAAGCTGGGCCAGTTTTTAATAACGGTTATTTTTCGTTCGGAGTGAAGGTGCGATAAAACCATTGATAAAACCTTGGCTTTCATCTTTTTGGTTAATTTAAGGCGGGTCAGCCAGCCTTTGGAACCATGGGCTTTGCCGCCGCCGACGAAAATCGGAGCTTTTAGGTCGCCGTGGCGGGCTTGGCCGGTGCCTTTTTGGCGATAAATTTTACGGGTCGAGCCTTTAACTTGGGCTCTGGTTTTAACCACGGTTTGGTTTTTGGCTTGGTTAAAGGTAAAAACCCTAACCGCTTGGGATAGAAGGGACGGCACCAAGCTGGTTTGAAGAACAGCGGCCGGGGCTTTAAGCTGGGCGACAACATCGCCTTTTAAGTTGTGAACTGGTATGCTTATGGTTTTGGCTTTAGTCGGCATTCTGGGCCTCCTGTTGAGAAGAATCTTTGCTGGCGGTTTGGGCTTGAGAGTCGGATAGGTCGGTAGTTTTAATTGGGTTGATTTTTATCTGTTTTTTAAGGGTAAGTTTAACCGGCTTGCCGATAGAGCCGGGAACCAGGCCTTTTATCAAGACCAGGCCGGCTTGTTTGTCTAAGGCGACTACCGGCAGATTCAAGATGGTTTTGGCGGTATTGCCGTAATGACCGGGCATTTTTTTGCCCTTGACTACGCGGCCGGGAGAGGTGCCGGCGCCGATAGAGCCGGGAGCCCTTTCGCGATCGGATTGGCCATGGGTTCGAGGGCCGCCGGCAAAGCCCCATCTTTTAACCACACCGGTAAAGCCGCGGCCTTTGGAAATGCCGGTAACATCGGTAAGCTGGCCGATTTGGAGATACTCCCACCAGTTGATTAGCTGGCCGGGTTGGAAGGCATCAAGCTTGTCAGGTGAGATTTTAACTTCTCGGATAAGCTGAAAGCCCTGTTTTATGCCTTTTTTTTCAAGCCATTGGCGCTGGGGCTTTTTCATTTTTTCTAGCGGGCGATATCCCCAGCCGATGATTAGGGCGCTATAGCCGTCTTTATCAGGCAGACGGCGATCGATAACCATTGGCGGCAAAACCTTTAACAGGGTAACGACTTGCTGAGTGCCGATTGAGTCGAAATACCGACGCTGGCCGTGTTTTATTAACCACATTATTTTCATTGTTTGTGATAATTATCATTAATTTTGTTAAGTTTTTATTTCTATATCAACTCCGGCTGGGAGCTCTAAATGCATTAAAGAGTCAATGGTTTTTTCAGTGGCTTGATAAACATCAAGCAGGCGGGAATGAATTTTGATTTGAAAATGCTCGCGAGCGTCTTTATCGGTATGGGGCGAGGTGGTAACCACAAACTGCTTGCGGCGGGTCGGCAATGGCACCGGCCCAACTACCTTGGCACCGGTCATAAGAGCGGTTTGTAGAATTTTTTGGCATGAATCATCGATAAGCCGATGATCATAGGCCTTTAATTTGATCCTAATTCTACCTTGTCTCATAGTTAGCAAAAAAATACCCCCGGGCTATTTGATCTTTCACCCGGGGGTATGTTAAGTTTTTACTCCAAAATTTTAGTAATGACCCCAGCTCCTACCGTGCGGCCGCCTTCACGGATGGCAAAACGCAGTTGAGGCTCTAGGGCGACAGGTTCAATAAGCTCAGCGGTAATGGTGATGGTGTCACCAGGCATAACCATCTCGACACCTTCAGGCAAGGTGACGTTGCCGGTAACATCGGCGGTGCGGATGTAAAACTGAGGCTTGTAGCCGCTGAAGAAAGGAGTGTGCCGGCCGCCTTCTTCTTTGGTTAGGATGTAGGCCTCAGCTTCGAATTTCTTCAAAGCTTTAACCGATCCCGGAGCGGCTAAAACCTGGCCTCTTTCGACCTGGTTTTTTTCGATGCCGCGCAAAAGAATGCCGACGTTGTCTCCGGCTTGACCTTCTTCCAGCTGTTTGTGGAACATTTCAACACCAGTGACGACGGTCTTTTTGGGCTGGCGCAGGCCGACGATCTCGATTTCTTCGCCGACTTTGATTTTGCCTCTTTCGATACGGCCGGTGACGACGGTGCCTCGACCGGTAATGGAAAAGACATCCTCAACCGGCATCAAGAAAGGCTTATCAAGCGGACGGTCGGGTACAGGAATGTACTCGTCCAAAGCTTTAAGCAGCTCCTCAACGCTTTTGACGGCTTCAGGATCATCGTCTAAGGCCTTTAGGGCCGAGCCGCGGATGATAGGCACTTCATCGCCGGGGTAGTTGTATTTTTTCAAAAGGTCGCGGACCTCGATCTCGACCAAGTCGATTAACTCGGGGTCATCAACCATGTCGGTTTTATTCAAGAAAACGACCATGGCCGGAACATTAACTTGGCGGGCCAGCAAGATGTGCTCACGAGTTTGAGGCATGGGACCATCGGTGGCGGCGACAACCAAAATAGCGCCGTCCATTTGGGCGGCACCGGTAATCATGTTCTTGATATAGTCAGCGTGCCCTGGACAGTCGATGTGGGCATAGTGGCGCTTTTCGGTCTCATACTCAACGTGAGTGATAGCGATGGTGACGCCCCTTTGTTTCTCTTCGGGAGAAGCATCGATGTCTTCATACTTTTTTTCTTTTGCTAAAGACTTTTTGGACAAAACGTGAGTAATAGCGGCGGTAAGAGTAGTCTTACCGTGATCAACGTGTCCGATGGTACCAACATTAATGTGAGGCTTGGTTCTTTTATAAACATCTGCCATTTTGACTCCTTATTTTTTTATAAATTTACTAATTTTAAGCTGGCCTAATTATACAACAAGTTGGCTATTTTTGCCTGGACTCAATAATCTGAGCCGCGATGTTGTCAGGTACGGGGGCGTAATGGGATGGAATCATAAAGAAATGCCCTCGTCCCTGAGTCAAAGACCTTAAGATTGTAGCATACCGGCGCAGCTCTGCCAATGGAACATGGGCTTTAATGATAGAGGTAGAGCCTTCTTTGTCACTGCCGGCGATTTGGGCCCGGCGGGCGGACAGATCGCCGATAACATCGCCGATAAACTCTTCGGGGACGTAAACTTCCAGGTTCATAATCGGCTCCAATAGTATGGGGCTGGCTTTTTTAGCGGCGGCCTGCAAAGCCATGGAACCGGCGATTTTAAAAGCCATTTCGGATGAGTCGACTTCATGATAACTGCCGTCGTAAAGAATAACTCGAAGATCAACCAGGGGATAGCCGGCTAAAACGCCTTTTTGGGTGGCTTCTTTGACACCCTTCTCGACAGCTGGAATAAATTCGCGGGGAATGGCGCCGCCGACGATTTTGTTAACGAATTCATAGCCCTGGCCTCTTTCCAAAGGCTCGATTTTAATAAGACAATGGCCGTACTGGCCGCGGCCGCCTGATTGTCGAATATATTTGCCTTCGGCTTGGGCCGGGGCGGTGACGGTTTCCCGGTAGGCAACTTGGGGAGTGCCGGTAACGACATCAACCTTGAACTCTCTTTTCAACCGATCGGCGATGATTTCTAAGTGAAGCTCGCCCATGCCGGAAATAATGGTTTGGCCGGTTTCTTCATCGGTAGAGATTTTAAAAGTGGGATCTTCCTCGGCCAGGCGGTTAAGGGCATAGCCCAGCTTTTCTTGGTCGATTTTGGTTTTAGGTTCGATAGCCAGGGAAATAACCGGCTCGGCAAACTTAATTCTTTCCAAGATTATAGGGTGGGCAGGGTCGCATAAGGTGTCGCCGGTTTTTGTGGCTTTTAAGCCAATAGCGGCGACGATTTCCCCAGAGTAGGCTTCGTCGATTTCTTCCCTTTGATTAGCGTGCATTAAAAGAATTCGGCCAAGGCGCTCTTTGGTGTTTTGGCTAGAGTTAAAGATGTAAGTGCCGGATTTGATTTTGCCGGAGTAAATGCGCAGATAGGTGATCCGGCCGACGTGGGGGTCGGCTTGGATTTTAAAGGCAAGGGCGGTAAACGGCTGGTCAAGGCCGGGCTTTCTTTCTTCTTCCTTGTTGGTTTTAGGATTGACACCTTTGATCGGAGGCACATCCAAGGGGGACGGCAGATAATCAACGATAGCGTCCAGTAAAAGCTGGACACCCTTATTCCTTAAAGATGAGCCGGCTAGGACCGGCACGATTTTATAGTTAATGGTTGCTTGGCGAAGGACTTTTTTAAGCTCGGCCGGGGTGATTTCTTGGCCGTTAAGATATTTTTCTAATAAGACATCATCCTGTTCACAGATGGCTTCGATTAATTTTTGGCGGTGGCGCTTGACGTCATCAAGCATGTTGGCTGGAATGTCGATTTGATGGTATTTGGCGCCGGTTTGGTCCCCTTCCCAAATCCAAGCTGTGTTTTCAAGCAGGTCAACCACGCCTTTAAACTCGGATTCAGCGCCGATGGGCAGCTGGATCGGTATGGCGTTGGCTCCAAGTTTGTGGCGGATGGATTTGACGGTGGCCAAAAAGTCAGCCCCGACGTTGTCCATCTTGTTAACAAAACAAAGGCGGGGAACGTTGTATTTGTTGGCTTGGCGCCAAACGGTTTCGCTTTGGGCTTGAACGCCTTCGCCGGCATCCAGGATAGTGACGCCGCCGTCTAAAACCCGCAGACTTCTTTCAACCTCGGCGGTGAAGTCGACGTGGCCGGGGGTGTCGATGATGTTGATGCGGACACCGCGCCAGAAGGTGGTGGTAGCGGCTGAAACAATAGTGATGCCGCGCTCTTTTTCTTGGTCCATCCAGTCCATCTGGGTAGTGCCTTCATCGATGTCGCCGATTTTGTAGGCTTTGCCGGTGTAGTAAAGAATTCTTTCGGTGGTAGTGGTTTTACCGGCGTCGATGTGGGCGATGATGCCGATGTTGCGGATTTTATCCAAAGGATAAAGCCTTGAACCGGTAGTTTTTTGTGTTTGAGCCATAGTACGAGTTTAATTTTTAATTTAAAATTTTTAATTTGTATTCAAATCTGAATTTTAAAATTTTAATTTTTAAACATTTAAATAAAAATTGATTAAAAATTTCAAATTTCAAATTGATACTGGGTTTTACCATCTAAAGTGGGCGAAAGCTTTGTTGGATTCGGCCATCCTTTCGACTTCCTGCTTTTTATTAAAGGCCCAACCAGCGCCTTCAAAGACATTTAGGACCTCGGCGGCCAGTTTTTCGGCAAAAGTATGATACTGCTTACTGGGCAGTTTGTGGGCTCCTTGAATCAACCAGCGAACAGCTAAGCTTTCTTGGCGCCGGGGGCGGACCGGCATCGGCACCTGATAGGTGGTGCCGCCTACCCTTCTGGATCTGACTTCCATAACTGGCTTGAGCTTATTAACCGCGTCCTGGACAACTTTAACCGGGTCCTTGTTGGTTTTTTGCTTGATTATGTCTAGGGCTTTATAAACCAGCTTTCTGGCAACAGCCTTTTTGCCATCGCGCATGGTTTTGTTGATAATCCGAGTAATTAAAACCGACCGGTAAACAGGATCGGGTGAAAGCAGCGATGTTTTATGTCTTTTGATTCTAACCATGTGTTGTTTTTGTTTTAATTTATATAGATTGGGTTCATGAAATAAAACTTAAAGCTTATGACTGCTTATCGGCAGCGCGTTTGGCGCCGTATTTGGACCGGGCGGTGCGCCGGTTGTCAACGCCAGCGGCATCGTAAACGCCGCGGACGATATGATACTTAACGCCCGGCAAGTCTTTGACCCGGCCGCCCCTAACTAAAACGATTGAGTGTTCGGCCAAGTTGTGGCCTTCACCCGGGATGTAGGCGGTGATTTCCTGCTTGTTGGACAACCTGACCCTGGCAACCTTTCTTAAGGCCGAGTTTGGCTTTTTCGGCTGCATGGTTTTGATTAAAACGCACACTCCTCTTTTTTGAGGGTTAGGCGTAACAGAAACCTGCCTGGTTCTAGAGTTATAACTTTTGGCCAAGGCGGTTGATTTAAATTGTTTGGCCGGCTTTTTACGGCCGTGTTTGACTAGTTGATTGATGGTTGGCATAACTACTCTTTTTCAAGAACTTCCTCCGGAACCTGGACCCTGTCAGGCGTGACCGGAATTAACCTTCCAATTATAACATTCTCCTTAAGGCCAACCAGGTAGTCAGCGCTTTCCTGCAAGGCGGCGTTGGCCAACACATTGGTTGTCTCTTGGAAAGAGGCGGCTGACAGCCAGGATTCAGTCTTAAGGGCGATGCGAGTAATGCCTAAAACAATATCTTCATAACTTATGATCGGCTGTTTTTTCAGTTTTTTCAGTTTAGCGTTGATTTTATCAACCCGATAGCGCAGAGCCACCTCGCCAGGCAGGAAGCTGGAGTCGCCTGGGTCTTTGATCTGAACCATGTCAAACATTTTGCGGATGATGACCTCAAAGTGCTTGTCATGGATGCCGATGCCTTGAGATTCATAGACAGCTTGGATTTCATCCAGCAAGTATCTTTGGGCGGCTAAGCGGCCTTGAAGCTTGAGAACCTCGCGAACGTTTAGACTGCCTTGGGTCAAGGGGGTGCCTTTGACAACGACCTGGCCGTTGTCAACTAGGATGCTGATTCTTTCATCAAACTCAAAAACCTCTTCTTCGACGTTCTTGGATAAAGGCTTGATGGTGACGATGACTTTGGATTTGAGCTTTTTAATGACAACTTTACCGTCGATAGAGGCCATAACCCCGGTTACCTTGGGCTTTCGAACTTCGAATAATTCTTCAACTCTTGGCAGCCCCTGGGTAACGTCGATGCCGACAACTCCACCGGTGTGGCGGACACGCATGGTTAACTGGGTGCCGGGCTCACCGATAGATTGAGCGGCGACAACTCCGATCGGGGCGCCGATGTCAACCGGCTGTTTATTGGACAAGTCAAAGCCGTAGCATTTTTGACAGACACCATAGGGCTGTTTGCAGGTAAGCGGACTGAAGACAGGCACTTTGGTGATTTGTTTTTGGCTAGCGATGGCGACGGCTTGATCCCAAGTAAGAATCTGGCCTTTTTTAGCGATGACTTTACGGCCGACTTTAATATCTTGGGCCAAGGTGCGGGAAAAAAGCCGTTGAGCAAAGGTCTTAGCTCGAGGCTGGCGGGTCATGTCGATAAAGTCGTCGGTGCCGCAGTCAGGGGTGCGGATGATCATGTCGTGGGCGGTGTCGACCAAACGGCGGGTAAGGTAGCCGGCGTCGGCGGTTTTTAAGGCCGAGTCGGTCAAGCCTTTTCGAGCGCCTCTGACCGAGGTGACATACTCAAAAACCGATAAACCTTCGCGGAAGTTAGACTTAGTCGGCAGTTCAACGATGTTGCCCATGGGGTCGACGATCAAACCGCGCATAGCCGAGATCTGCTTAACCTGGTCCTTGGTGGCCCGGGAGCCGCCTGATTCGATACTGACCCTGACTGGATTGTCAGGAGTGTAGAGGGCCCAGGTCATGTCAGCCAGCTTTTTAGTGACTTCCATCCAAACTTGATTGGCCAGCCTTTGCTTTTCTTCGTAGGTAATTAAACCTTCGTTGTAGCTTTGCTCGATTTCGATAACCTGCTGGTTGGCGGCTTCAATGATTTTTTGCTTATCTGGATGAGTGACGCTGTCGCTTATTGAAACCGAGATGCCTGAAATCGTGGCTCCGTAAAAACCAAGCTCTTTAAGGTTGTCGATAAGCAGGCGGGTTTCCTCGGCCGATAAGATATCGATGGCTTTGGAAACGATTTCTTTGATTTGATCGGCGCCGACGGCTTTGTTGATGTATCTTAGACTTTCGGGCAGGTTTTGGTTGAAGATAAGGCGGCCGACGCTGGTTTCAACAACTTCGCCATCTATATTAACCTTGATCAATTGGCGAAGTTTAATCTGGCCTAATCGATAAGCCAGGATAGCCTCGTCGTCGTCGGCAAAGATTGATTGTTCGTATTTGGGCAGGTTGGGATCGATGTAGGTCAAAAAGTAGGTGCCCAAGGCCATTTCTTTGTTTGGCAGGGTGATCGGGGCGGCTTCGGCCGGTTTTAGCAGGTTGTACTGAGGCAGCATCAAGTTGATTGATTCTTTGATAGATTCCTTTGACAAAGGAACGTGGACGGCCATTTGGTCGCCATCGAAGTCGGCGTTGAAGCCGGCGCAGACGCAAGGATGAAGCTTTATGGCTAAGCCTTCGACCAAAACAGGGTAAAAAGCCTGGATGCTGAGTTTGTGCAGAGTCGGGGCCCGGTTAAGCAAAACCAGGTGGTTTTTAGTAACGTCTTCTAATATGTCATAAACTTCGGGAATGCGGTGCTCAAGCAGATTTTTAGCCGATTTTAGGTTGGGAGCGATGCCGCGGGCGATTAGTTCATGGAGAACAAAGGGCTTAAACATTTCCAAAGCCATTTCTTTGGGCAGGCCGCATTGATTAAGGTTTAGCTCCGGCCCGACAACAATAACCGACCGGCCTGAGTAGTCAACCCTTTTTCCTAAAAGGTTTTGGCGGAAGCGGCCTTGTTTGCCCCGCAGCATGTCGGATAAGGATCTAAGCGGCTGGCGGCCGCGGCGGAGAATGGTGCGCTGATTTTTGGTGGCGTCGATTAAGGCGTCGACTGCCTGCTGGAGCATTCTTTTTTCGTTGCGGAGAATGATTTCCGGAGCGCCCAGATCAAGCAGATGCTTAAGGCGGTTGTTGCGGTTGATGACCCGGCGATAAAGATCGTTTAAGTCAGAAGAGGCAAAGCGGCCGCCGGATAATTGGACCATCGGCCTTAAATCCGGAGGCAGAACCGGCAGGACGGTTAAGATCATCCAGCTTGGTTTGATGTTAACGTCTAAAAGCTTTTTGATTAAGCGCTGGCGGCGCATTAAGCGCATGCGGACCGATCCGCGCTTTTTGGCCATTTTTTGATTAATTTCTTTGATCTCCTTTAGCCAGTCGGTTCTGTCTAAGACTTTAAGAATGGCTTCAGCCCCGGTAGCAACGGTTAAAAAGTCGGTAACTTCGTACTCTTGGAGCTTAAGGTATTCAACCTCGTTAAGGATGGATAAGGGCTGGATGCTGTTTAGAAGATTAACCAGGTTGCGGTGAAGTTCTTTTAAGTTGGCGATGTCCTCTTTTTTTAAGTTTTCTAAAGCAATGGTTTTTTTCTGGTACTTGTGCTTTATTTCTTGGATGACGATCTGCTGCTGTTCTTGGTTTTTAATTTTGGTTTTGATTTGGGCTATTTCTTGTGATTTTTTCTTTTTTAAGGCATCAAGTTGGAGGTTGTAGTTGTCTTCGATTTTCAAGCGCAGATGCTTGATTTTGTCCTTGATGCTGTTTAGGTTGTGTTTTCTTTTTTCTTCATCGATGGATAAAACTAGATAGGCGGCCAAATAAATGACTGATTCAAGGGCTTTGGCCGAGACATCAAGAAGCAGGGCTAGATGCGAATGGGTGGTTTTAAAAAACCAAATATGGGCGACCGGGGCCGCCAAGGTGATATGGCCCATGCGCTCCCGCCTGACTTTGCGGCTGGTGACTTCAACGCCGCAGCGATCGCAGACAACGCCTTTGTTGCGGTAGTGGCGGTATTTGCCGCAGTAGCATTCATAGTCTTTGGTCGGGCCAAAGATTCTTTCACAAAACAGGCCGTCTTTTTCAGGCTTTAAGGTCCGATAGTTAATGGTTTCGGCTTTTTTAACTTCGCCGTATGACCAATCCAGGATTATGTCGGGCGAAGCCAAGCTTAGCTTAAGGCCCTTAAAGTCAATTAATCTAAAGTTGTCGATGTGTTTTGATTTGGCCTTCATATCTTAGGCGTCCTTTTTAGGTGAATCTGGTAATTTAGCGGTTGACTGATCAGAGTCGGAGTTGTCAGAATTATCAGAATCAGAAGCTTTTGATTGATGTTTATCGGCTGGTTTGGCTGGCTGGGCGGCTTCTTCTTGGGAAGGCTGATCTTGAGGCGGCTCTTCCGGCTTGTCATCGGCTGGATGATTGGCTTGGATCTGCTGGCTTAAAACCGAGATAATATCATCCTTGCTGTCTTTGTCTTCGTCTTCTTCAACAGCCATGCCTTGGATAGGAGTAACGTTTAAGGCCAAGCTATTAAGCTCCTTCATTAAGACTTTGAATGATTCAGGCACAGTGGCGGCTGGGATGTCGACGCCTTTGATGATGGCTTCATAAGCTTTGGCCCGGCCATAGACATCATCGGATTTAATGGTCAGCATTTCCTGCAAGACATGGGCGGCTCGGTGAGCTTCCAAAGCCCAAACTTCCATTTCTCCAACTCTTTGGCCGCCCATTTGGGCCTTGCCGCCAAGAGGCTGTTGTGTAACCAATGAGTAAGGGCCGATGGAGCGGGCATGAACTTTATCCTCGACCATGTGAATCAGCTTAAGGATGTAGGCTTTACCGACCAAGACTTTACTGTGGAGCGGTTCGCCGGTTCGGCCATCGAATAAATTAACTTTGCCGGAGACTGGATAGCCGGATTTTTTGAGCTCTTGTTCGATGATGGTTTCTTTGACCTTTTCGAAAGTCGGTTTAGCGTAGGTTTTCCCTTGGATGGCGCCGGCCATGCCCAACATGGTTTCATGAATTTGGCCCAGGTTCATACGTTTTAGAACGGCTAGGGGGTCAAGGATGATGTCTACCGGGGTGCCGTCTTCCATAAACGGCATATCTTCAGCCGGCACGATTTTAGAGATAACACCTTTGTTGCCGTGGCGGCCGGCCAGCTTGTCACCGACAGCGATTTTTCTTAATTGGGCAACTTTGACGATGACCCGTTTTAAAACACCGGGGTCAAGCTCGTCGCCTTTTTTACGATCGAGGATGCGGACACCGATGACGATGCCGCGTTCACCGTGAGGCATGCGCAGGCTGGTGTCTCTAACTTCACGGGCTTTTTCACCAAAGATGGCCCGCAAAAGCCTTTCCTCGGCGGAAAGCTCTGATTCGCCTTTGGGGGCGATTTTGCCAACTAAGATATCATTGGGGCCGACTTCAGCGCCGATGACGATGATGCCGTCTTCGGCTAAGTTTTTTAAGTCGCGTTCGGCTACGTTGGGAATGTCCCTGGTTAATTCTTCAGGCCCAAGCTGGGTATCGACGACGTCGGCTTCATATTCTTCGATGGTTATAGAGGTAAAAGTGTCGTCTTTGATTAATTTATCGGATATGACAAAGGCATCTTCATAGCCTAAGCCGTCATAAGAACAGTAGGCGATGGTTAAGTTTTTACCTAAAGCTAATTCGCCGTTGTCGCAGGCCGGGCCGTCAGCAATAAGCTGGCCGGGCTTGATGTGATCGCCGACGTTGACAACCGGCCGATGGCTAAAACAGGTTCTTTGGGTGGTTTTTTTGAATTGGTCTAGATAATAGATTTCACGGTCGCCGATTTGTTTAATATTGCCGGAGTTAGCCGGCGGTTTTTGGGATTTTTTCCGGTTGATTTTAACAACTACTTTATCGCCGTCGACGTACTCAACTTTGCCGGGGTTGTTGGCCAGAATGACGGCTTGGCTTTGGATGGCTAAATCCTTTTCCATACCGGTGCCAACGATCGGAGCTTCCGGAATAACCAAAGGTACGGCTTGGCACTGCATATGCGAGCCCATTAAAGCCCGGGTGGCTTCATCATGCTGAAGGAAGGGGATAAGGGAAGCCGAAGCGCCAACAACCTGCTTGCCGGCGGTGTCGATGAAGTCAACTTCATAAACCGAGCCTTCAAGAAATTTGCCTTTGTAGCGCAAGGGCACTAATTTATCGGTTATGTAGCCGTTTTCGTCGATGTTGACTTCACTGTGGGTGATGTGGTAGTTTTCTTCTTCGATGGTGTCAAGATAAACGATTTCATCGGTGATCTTCATCTTTATCCTGCCGTTGACTTTTTGTTTGACTACCCGGCGATAAGGCGCTAATAGAAAGCCGTATTCATCGACTTTGGCATAAAGGGCCAAGTAAACAACCAAGCCAACGTTGGGGCCTTCGGGAGTGCGAACCGGACAGATGCGCGAGTATTGAGAAGTGTGGACATCGCGAATCGAAAAAGAAGCTCTTTCGCGGGTGATGCCGCCGGCGCCTAAGACGGTGACCCGGCGAATGTTGTCCAGTTCGGATAAGGGATTGGTTTGATCAACTAAGGTCGATAAGCGGCTTAAGCGGAAGAATTCGTTTATGGCCATAAACAAAGGCCGGGAGTTGACTAGGTTGGACGGCGAGGCGTCGTCGTTAGGAGAAGTCAAACTCATTCTTTCTTTAATGGCCCGCTCCATGCGGATAAGGCCGATTCTTATCGGGCCTTCGGTCAAAAGCTCGCCGACTGATCGAAGCCGGCGATTGCCTAAATGGTCAATGTCATCGACCTTTTCCTGGCCGGCGTATAAAAGAGCCAGGCGTTTTAGGGTTTCAAAAACATCCTTTTCGGTTAAGGCCCAGTTTTCGGGGGTGTTTGGAATGTCTAAGCCTAAGCGCTTGTTAAGTTTGTACCGGCCTACCCGGCCCATATAATAGGCTTCGGTGGAAAAATAGGTGCGCTTGAACGATTGAATGGCGTTGGCCAGGATGACCGGTTCACCGGGGCGCATTTCTTGGAAATAATGAATCAGGGCTTCTTCGTATGAATTGGTCGGGTCGATTGACAGGGTGTTTCTGATGATTTGGAGGGTTTCGGCCGGCAGGTTTTTATAAAAATCTAAAATTTGGTCATTGGTGCTTAAGCCTAAACAGCGTAAAAATAAAGTCGCCGGCATTTTGCGCCGGCGGTCGACTCGAACCAAAAGAGTGTCTTGATTGGTAATAATAAATTCCAACCAAGTGCCTCTTATCGGGCGGATCTCAGCACTATAGGTAATGTGGCGAGTGGAGATGTCTTCTTCTTGGGACAGGTAAACGCCGGGGGATCTTACCAGCTGATTGATGATGGCCCGCTCAACGCCAGAGATAATAAAAGTAGCTTTGGGGGTTATGTAAGGCAGATTGCCAAAGAAAAGCTCTTGAGTAACTTTTTTACCGGTTTTTTTGTTGACAAGGGTGGTTTTAACCCATAAAGGCACTTCATAGGTAGTGTCTTTTTCCAGGGCTTCTTCGGGGGTGTATTTCGGCTTGCCGAGGCGGTAGTTGCCAAAGTGAATCTCCCAGTTTTTGCCGGTGTAGTCGATGATTGGCGAAACTTCGGTTAGTTTTTCCTGAATGCCCTGGTCGATAAACCATTGAAAAGATTGGCGGGTGTTTTGTTTTAAATCCAGTTCGGGCAGAACAGTGGTTTTACGGCTTAAAAAAACTCTGTCTTTGGGGTTAATGCTGGATTTGACCATAAATATTTTGTTCCCTGATTAAGTTGTTTAAAGCAAAAAAAATACCGGTGCCATGACCGGCTTAACATTGGCCATTATAGCATAAAAATCAAGAAAGTCAAAAACTTAAGCAACAGGCGTAAAAACCGGTTGATTTTGGTTTGGGCAGATAGCGGCGGCGGCATGATCGTCAGCCAGTTTGGCGGCAGTCGATGCCGGAACAGCATCGGCCTTCCAGCTCGATGGTCGAGTGCTCAAGGTGGTGATTGGCTAGGATGTTTTTTATTTGTTTTTTAATCTTGTCTAGCTTGTCTGGCTGGCGCCAAAGGTCTTCATCCACTACTATGTGGCCGCTGAAGATGTCGGTTTCGCCTTCAAGCGACCAGATGTGAATATCATGGATGTTTTTGACTTGTTTAATCTTTAACAAGGCTTTTTTAACCTTTTTTATATTAATATGCTGGGGGACGCCCTGCATAAAAATGTTAAGGGTGCCCCTTAGGTTGCGGATAACGCCCCATAATATAAAGATGGTAAAACCGATGGTCATGATCGGGTCGATTAAGTGGTTGTCCCAGAAATAAATAATGATGCCGCCGATTAAAATGACTGACCAGCCAAGGACATCTTCAAAAAGATGCCAAGAAAGTATTTTTTCGTTTTGAGACTGGCCGCGCTTAAGCCGCCACATACCCAAACCGTTTATTAGGATGCCGACAAGAGCTAAGCCGATCATGCCGCCGGCTTTGGAGTGCTCGGGGTTGAGAATCCGGGAAACAGCTTGGGAGAGGATAAACAAGGAACCAAAGAGCAGGATAAAGGCGGCGAACAAGGCGGCGAACAGGGATAGGCGCTGATAACCATAGGTTCGTTTGGCATCGGCCGGCTTTTTGGCCTTTTTTTCGGCTATCCAGGAAGCGATCAAGGCGATGCTGTCGCCTAAGTCATGGAGGGCGTCGGAAAGAATGGCTAAACTGTTGGTCCAAAGGCCGCCGATTACCTCGATAATAGTAAAGCCTAGGTTTAGAAAAAGAGCTATTTTGATGTTGTGCTCCCGATCAGGCCGGGGGTGGCAGTGTTGGTGCATGTTTTTAGTTTAATGGTTTTTGTCCAGGGTCTAAAAACAAAAGAATGGTTGAAAAAAGAGGCGGCAAAAGCGGTGTATCCTTAATCTAATTTAGACTGGAAGCCAGCGATGGATAGATGGACGGCTTTGATGGATAAGGGGCTGAAATTAAAAGATTAAAAGAGCTTAATAATTGTTTTCTTTTAATTGAAAATATGATTGCGGGTGCAGGCAGGCTGGGCATTTAGCCGGGGCGGCA
>JAADGY010000029.1:0-793 GCA_013152165.1 bacterium | reverse complement strand
CTTGCTTCATGGGCTTTTTCGGCTTTGGCGATCATTGTAAAGGCGGCGGCGATGTCAGCAAAGCCTTCTTGTTGGGCAATGCGGGCAAATTCAGGGTATAGCTTGGCCCATTCATGATTTTCACCTTCGGCGGCGGCTTTAAGGTTTTCCAGGGTAGTCCCGATTTTACCGGCCGGAAAGGCGGCGGTTATTTCAAGATCTCCGCCGGATAGGAATTTAAAGAATCGTTTGGCGTGGGCTTTTTCGTTTAAGGCAGTTTCGGCAAAGATGGCTGCGATTTGCTCCAAGCCCTGTTTTTTAGCCTGCTTAGCGAAGTAGTCATAGCGCATTCTGGCTTGGGATTCGCCGGCGAAAGCTTTAAGCAGATTCTTTTCGGTTTGGGTGCCTTTTAGAGTTTTCATATTTTATTGTAGCAAAAGCAACATTTTTACCTGCGGAGGGTTTAGATCTCAAGTAGAAGAACTCTGGAGTTGATTGAAGGGTTTTAAGGAAGATAACAGCTGAAGCTTATTTGTTTAACTAATTTTCTGTTGTTCCATGCCTGCAGGTAGGCGCGATACCAGCCTTTGGGTTTGCCGGCAACGGTGGCCTGCATTGTAATAGTAGTGTTGGCGGTTTGGCCGTAAGTTTTTATTGTTATAGTGTTTGATCCGGATTTTAAAAAGGCGGTGTAGGCGGGGTTGGGTTTGTTGACGGCAAAGTTTATGGTTATGGTGTGATTGACTCCGCTTTTGACTGCCTGGCAGTTTGGAGTGGTTAGGAAATCAAAGCCGGCCGGGGTTGGGGTGGGAGC
>JAADGY010000073.1 GCA_013152165.1 bacterium | reverse complement strand
ACTCGCGAAGCGAGGCGAGTTTGGAACTTCGAATTTCGGATTTCGGATTTTTAACAGATTTGACATTTGACATGTAGATTTGAGATTTAAGATTTGAGTTTTGACATTTTTTTATCTTATTTCTTCAACTTTTAACTTTGCACTTTGAACTTTGAACTTATATAATACCTCATGTCCAAATCAGTTTTATACGTCGTCGCCACCCCGATCGGCAACAAGGGAGACATCAGCCTAAGAGCTTTAGCCGTTTTTAAAAAAGCCGACATTATTGTTTGTGAAGACAGCCGCCAAACCGCTTTTTTGCTTCAACACCTTAACATTCTGCCCAGCCAACATCCTAAAAGACAGCCTCCTAAAGATTTTATCCAAGATATGGTTAACCGTTTTTTTGTTTGCTTAAAAGACTTGCTCCAACGTCAAAAATCACCCAAATATCTGGCCTTTCAAAAATATCATGACAACCCCCAGTTGCTGGTCCAACAAGTTATAAACCTGATGAAAACTAAAAACATCAACGTTGTTTTGGTTTCCACCGCCGGCACGCCCCTTGTTTCAGACCCGGGTTTGAGTTTGGTTAAAGCCGCCCAGGAAAGCAACTTCGAGGTCAAAGCCATCCCGGGAGCCTCTGCTTTGACTACCGCCTTAATGCTGGCCGGCTTTAACGCCAACTATTTTGTCTTTTTAGGTATGCTGCCCAAAAGGACCGCTCAACGCCAAAAATGGCTGCGCCAATGGGCTCAAACCACCATCAATCAAGTTACCTACGCCGCCTTTATAAGCAAATATCAACTAATCCCGGCTTTGCATGATATTCAAGCCGTTTTCGGCAATATAGAGATCTTTATCGGAAATGATTTAACCAAATACAACGAACAGGGCTACAAAGGCCTGGTGGTTGACTTGATTAATTTTTTTGATCAGCAAAACATCAAAGGCGAGTTCGTTTTAGTTTTTTCCAGCCCAAAACCAAAATCAAACCGACCACCAAAAACAAGCCCAAAGCCGCCGCTCCCCAAAACCACCAAACCAAATCAACCCCGACATTAATCACGCCCGCCTGTTGAGTTTGGTCAAAAGAAACAAGATAAGGGACTTGCCCCCTGCTTTGGTGAAATAATCTTAAAGGGTCCTTTAATAAATTAAAGTTGCTTTGTAATATAATTTCATAATCCCTCTGGCTAAACGGCGGTAGGATAAAACTAGATGGCAAGCCTTTCTTGACCTGGAACAAAGAGCCGGAGCCAAAATCAAATGAAACTCCTGTTAAATAGATAGCTTCCCCGTAAGGGTTGTTGAAATCAACCTTTATTTTAAACACCGACAAATTAAGCAAAAGATCCAACAAGCCGCTTGTGATGTTTTCCCCCACTTTTACCTGGGGAATTAAGTTTTTCTTTTGGACATCAATGCTTTTAAAAGTCACCTTAACATCCTTTTGGGGGTTGTCGGCATTTTTGTAAGCGCCCGGAGTCAGGGGATAATAAGGATTAAGACCATGCATCACAAACGCAAAATGGTTTAAATCAAAGTTGTAAAAATAATCAAGCCCGCCGGTTGTGTCTTCCCAAGTTGGATCAACCGGCCGCCAGCGCTTTTGGTTAAAATCATAATACTCCGGCCAGGCATGCAAAACATCGGCACTCAGTGATAAAGGTTTTAAAACCGAGTTAGCCGTGTAAGCATAACCATTTACTTCTCTGGCCGGTACTCCCATAGCCCTAGCTAAGGCAATAAACAAATCGGTGTATTCCATACAAACCGCTAAATCAGGATTTTTTAAAGCCCCGATCGCCCCCATGCGATCCGGCCCATCCAAAGCCCGTTTATAGCTGTAATCTAATCGATCAACCACATATCGATACGCCTGCCGGATCGATTGGAACGAATCTGCCAGCTCCTTGATATCGGGGTCGTTAATCGACCAAACATCTTGAGGTTGAAGCCATGATTTTAAATCTGACGACCAAAACGAGGAAACCCTAAACCATGGTTTTAAAAACAACCAAGCCGTGCCGGTTGCCTGTATTTTTAAACCCTGATTTGGGTCTAAATAATAAACCGCTAGCCAATTACCGTCCTTATCAACCTTGACATTGAGCGGTTTAGGTACAATGTTCCCATAAACCACTTTTTGGTAATCTGTATCCGGGGGTAGGGCGACTTCGTAATAAACCGACTTGCTTGTTTTATTTTTAATAAAATAATTAAGCTGAAACTCTAAAGACTGATAATCGCCAAAAATTAGCTTAACCCCGTTTTCTTCAAGCAAATCGCTTTTTTGCCAAACCAGTTTGCCAAACTTTGATTTAGGAGAACTGCTCAACAGCGGCGGAAAGGTGTCAGGAATAATCAACCTAACTGAATACTGGCTTGTTTTCTCTATATTTTTTAAAGTCGGGATGTTGATTTCCCAAACTCGGCCGTTTCTTTCCGCTACGTCCTCGTCGATATAAGAAATAACAAACTTTCTTTCCTTTTTAATCCCCATAATCTGGTCAGGAAAAGAGAAAGATATCTTAATTTGGTTATCATTCTTTTTAATCGTCGGCTTAAGAACTTTATTTTTATAAACAATCTTTATATTTTTAATATTGGTATGGCTAATGGACAAAGAATACTCGGTCACATATATCGTCGCCACCTTGTTAATCAACCTGACTTGGTGTTCCACCTTTGTCATCCCATTAGGCAAAACCGTGTATGTGTTTTGATACAAGCTGTCAAACGGAGTTTTTTCCGCCGCCCATAAATTAATCGGGTTCAAGAAAAAGCCAATCAAAATTAAAACTAGCCAAAAAATCTTTAACCGCATACCTTATTGTGCCACAGTTATCCTGTTTCTAGCAATCAATAATTCCTGGTTAAATTTCA
The DNA here is from genome assembly GCA_013152165.1 of bacterium. Taxonomy (GTDB): domain Bacteria; phylum Patescibacteriota; class Microgenomatia; order JAADGY01; family JAADGY01; genus JAADGY01. The sequence goes on along the minus strand of JAADGY010000073.1, from coordinate 1,954 downwards.
AAAACTTGACGGCGGGGACCGCCGCTTAACTTTCAGCCCCTGCTTGTTTTGTGTTAATATATAGACAATGAAAAGACTGATTCAAAGGTTCTTGGTCACCGTCCTGGCTCTTTATTTGTTGATATCATATTATCCAGGTTTATCCGGGCCGTCCAACTGGCAATCACTCGCCATCGCCGCCGGCATCTATTTATTTTTGGAAATTGTCATCAAGCCGGTTTTAAAACTATTTTTAATCCCGATAAATATTCTTACCCTGGGGATGGCCTCATTTTTAGTCAATATCATATTGCTTTATTTACTGGTTATTTTACTGCCTGACATTAACATCATGGCTTTTACTATCGGGCCTTATTATCTTGGTGGATATTTTATCCCCCAATTGACATTTGGTTATTGGGGGTCGCTTGCTTTGACTTCTTTCCTGCTTAGTTTTACCAGTAGTTTTCTACAGTGGATACTTTTATGATTCCATCCCAGATCATCACTATTCTTCAAGCTGTCACCTCGGTAATTCTTATCATTTTGATCCTTATCCAAAATCCATCAGGCGGGTTGGGAAAAACATTCGGCAGTACTGTCTATCATTCTCGCCGGGGCTTGGAAAAAGTCACTTTTTACCTAACCGTCATAACCGCTGTTTTATTAGTCTTTTTATCTCTTATTAGGCTGGTTGCATAATATTTCATATGCTTTATTGGCAGCGTTTTTTGTGGTGGCTATCCGCTTTTTGGCAAAGATACGCCCGCATCATACTCTTCACATCCATACTTGTCATCGGGGTAGTTTATGTAACCTCAAAGTTTCATATTTTCCCCAAACAAGGCGTAAAAATCGCCATCGTCGGCCGATTCAACACCGGTCAACTGCCTAACGAAATCTCCTCTAAAATCAGCTATGGGCTTACCAGAAATTTAAACGGCCGAATCATCCCAGGAATTGCGCGTCGATGGGAAATAGGCGATGATGGCAAAACCTACACTTTTTACCTTAATGATCTTAAGTGGCACGATGGTTCTACCGTCACAACCAATGATATAAAGTTAAAAATCAAAAACGCCAAACTTATCCCCATCGACAAAAAAACCTTAAAAATCAAACTGTCAGCCCCGTTCGTACCCCTGCCTTCTTTTTTAACCAAGCCTATATTTAAAACCGGTCTGATCGGTGTCGGCGGCTACAAAGTAGTTGACCTCAAAACCAACAAGGACAATCAACTAGAATACATTGTCTTAGAACAAACCACCAACCCCATTAACTTGCTTGATAGTCGCATCACCTATATTTTTTACCCGTCCTACGAGATGGCCAGAACCGCTTTCCTGCGAGGCGAGGTCAATGTCCTCCCCAATCTAATATCCGCAGAAGAACTCAAAAACTTCCCCAACATTAAAATCACTAATCTAACCAACAAAAACAAATATGTCGGAGTCTTTCTAAACCTTGCCAATCCATATTTGTCTGACAAAAAATTCCGCCAGGCTCTTGCATATGCTACTTATAAATTTGACTCAAAATTCGAAAGAACCATCAGCCCGCTTCACCCTAATTCCCGCTTTTTTAATCCTAATATAAACTCCTACGATTATAACTTGGCCAAAGCCGAAAAACTTTTTCAAAAAACATCAATCGCTAGCCAAGAAGGACAAATAATCATTAATTTAGTCACGCCGCCGGATTTCTTAGATTTAGCTGACAGAATTAAAAAAGATTGGCAAAAATTAAGTCGCAAGATCGTGGTTAAGACTCATGTTTCTTACGAACTCAATCCCGACTTTGATGCCTTGATCAAAATCCAAAACATCCCCCCTGACCCCGATCAATATTATATGTGGCACTCTACTCAATCTACTAATATCACCCATCTTAACTCACCTAGAATCGACCAATTTTAACAGGGTCGATTTCCTTGCGGCCGTCCTCTAAAAATTGGTCGATTCTAGGTGAGTTAAGA
>JAADGY010000069.1 GCA_013152165.1 bacterium | reverse complement strand
ATCCACAGGAACTGTCATAACAAAATCATCTTTGATAATTAAAAAAGCTTACTATAGTTTACCACCAGCCCTAAATTCCAAAACCAAAACCGCTGTTTTTTGACAAAATATTAAAAAAACAAATCAGCCCATGCTGGTGTATCGGTGCAGAGAGCGGTTAAAAAACCAAAAGCCAAAAATCAGCCAAACAACAGCGATGCCCAAATGCAAGCCAAAAAGCTTAATCGTTGAAACCGGATCCAGCCTAAACACCCTGGCCGGTATCAACATAGCCGCTCCCATCGGAATAATCAAAAGCAAAACAAACTTAACCGCCTTTGGGTAAAAAGATAAAGGCATCCGCATCATTCGTTGGATTTCTTGGTCAAACCAAACAAAACCTTCAAGACCTTCGATATAAAAACTTATCGAGGATAAAAATAACCGAAAGGCGAAAATGATAACAGCTGAAACAATCAGAAAAGCAAAATAAGCCGCAATCTGCCACCAATGCCAGCCAAGCTGGCTGACAGAATAATAAAAAAGCAGGCTGCCCACCCCTAAAACCCCCGCCTGCCCAAAAAGATCAATTTCCGTAAACGACAAGGTTATAGCTGGGTGCAGTGGTTTAGTTAGATAACTATCCAGCTCTCCCCGGTAAATTTTACGGGCAATATCCTGCATAGCTTCATAGAAAAAAGACCACTTAATCGCCTCGATAAAATCATAGGTAGCTAATATTAAATATAAATGATATTTAGACCAGCCATTTAAATTATCTACTTGGCCAAAAATAACACTCCAAAAGATCATATAAACCACCACAAACAATCCATCGCCCAGCCAATCAAAAAATAAATTAGCTCTAAACTCGCTTTTCAAGCTGAAGCTGTTGATAATTATTCGTTTAAAATAGTTAAGGTAAGCTTTCCATCTCATATCAGCCAACATGATCTTGATAATAGCAAATCGCTTTCGGCCAAAACCGGCGGATTAAAAACCCAAAAATCATCAAGTAGGCAAAAAGCACTAGCATATAAATAACGATTTGGCTGTTTGGCAGCCGGCCCAGCAAAAGCTGAACCGGGAAAAACAAAGCATATTGAAAAGGGTTGTACTTTATCCAAGCTACCCCAGCCGGCAAAATATCCAAAGGAAAGTAAAGGCCGTTTAATACCCCAAAGATCATCATATTAAAATAAAGCAGTCCGCCGGTGCCGGTGCGGATGACATATAACAGCCCGATAGCCAGCAGATAAGTAAACAGCCAACTGCCCAGCATGCTCAAAATTAATAGCGGGCTGTAAATAATCAGCCGCTGTAAGATGTTGATAACCGGCATGTTAATCTGCAGCCAGGCCGAAATAGGCAGAATTACCACCATCAAAACCAGGATAAGATAAAGCAGGGAAAAACACCTGCTGCCCAGGCTCTGAGTAAATTTAAACCAAAAGTAAGAGATAGGCTTGGAAAGATAATAATAAAGCAAGCCCCCGCTGGACACGTCATCAGCAATCACAAAATACGCCTGGGCGGCCACGAACCGCCGGACGATCTGAACCAGCAAATAATAAATAATAATCTGGTCGAAACTATAAGTGGCAAACGAAACAGAGGCCTTTTTGTACAAAAAATACCAAACAAACACTTCGCTGATAAACATCAATGTATCCTTAACCCCCCACAAGAAAAAATCCCATCGATAGGCAGTTTGGACCACAAAAGATAATTTAAAGATAGTAATAAATTTTTTAAGCCTAGCTGTTATCTGCGTCATCATTGATTATCTGTGTAACTATGTCTGATAATGTTATTTCTGATATATCAATATCTCGAATATTATCCGCCCAGCTTCTAAAAATTTGGTTCAGGCTGTCAGCTGTCTGATTGCGGGGAGTTTTTAAAATCCAGATGTAATCAGTCGATTTTTGCCAGCTGGAGCCCTTGATGCTTAGCTGGCAAACCCTGCCTTTATCCATTTTAGTTGTGAATATAACCTTGATTAATTTATAAGGAGCATGGCGCTTGACAAAATCATCCAATGAACCATCAAAAAACAGCCGGCCATGGTTGATAAAAATAATCCGTTTAGACAGCTGTTGGACGTCCTCCATGTAATGAGAGGTCAAAATAATCGTGGTTCCAAACCGCCGGTTGTAATCTTTGAAAAAATCCCTAACCTGTTGTTGGGTAGTTACATCCAAGCCAATGGTTGGTTCATCCAGGAAAATCACTTTGGGATTGTGGATTAAACTGGCCAAAAGCTCCAATCGCATGCGCTGGCCCAAAGACAAGCGCCGAACCTGAATGTGCAGAAACTTGTAGACATTTAATATTCCCCCCAATTCCGATAACAATCGTTTGAAATCATTGTCCGAAATTTCATAAATATCCTTATTTAATAAAAGCGCATCCATCGCCGGCAGATCCAGCAACAACTGCTGCATTTTTTGGCCCATGACCAAGGCAATTTGTTTAAGATAGGCAGTTTCTCTTTGGTACGGAGTGTATCCTAGAACCTTCACTTCCCCTTGGGTGGGGTGCAAAATGCCGCTTAAAATCTTGATAGTCGTAGTTTTGCCGGCCCCGTTTGGCCCGATAAAGCCAATGATTTCCCCTGGATTAACAGTAAAAGATATATCATCCACCGCCTTAACCGTAAAGTATTGTCTTTTAAACAGGGATGTAAAGATTCCTTTTAAACCAGGCGGTTTTTTGTATTGGTAAAAATATTTCTTCAAGCCCCCCACTTGAATCACAGGCTTTGGCATATTTGTATTATACCCACCCCAATTCCCAACACTAACGACCCTAGATCGCCACTAAAGAGAAGAGGCCTTTGCGTATCATTAAATTAGTTTATCAAGTATTAGGATAAAGCGTCAATGAGTTTTGTGGAATTTATTAGTTTAAGGTTAATACGAAGGGATTTGGGTTACATCAACCAGGTGAAAACAAGCTGGATTATCAGAAGGGGAAAAATAAAGAACTAATCCTAATTCCAAACAGACAGCTTTGGTAAAAAGCAATACTTGTCTTGCTATGTTTTTTTCTATTAACCGCATGTCATGTTCTATTGATTTTAGTCTTTTAACAAGATTCTCTTTGTTTAAGAGGGGTGTGCGCGAAGTCCGAATAGCCATTAAGAAGCCGGATGAAGTGGTGAGTAGTAAAGTAAATACACGAAACTCACGAGAAGAAGGCTGGCTTAAAAGGGCTGTAAAATCACCCCTACTAAGATGTAATTCCCCCGTTACTGGAGGATGAGTGTGATAAGAGCCTATGGCGACATCCCCCGGCCGTAATCTGAATATATTGTCAGCCCGAATAGTTTTACCTGTGCCTGAAGGGGTTAAACTTATTGTTTTTTCAAAAATATTAAAAACAAAAATAGCTTGTCTTTCCCGGGTGTCATCCATTGTCGCACCTAAATCCTGCTGTAGATACTGCATAACCTTATCGCTTAAAACTATGATTCTAGGCAGCTCATTTGGATGTGGAAACTGACGGTCAGTGACACACTGTCTTAACAATACCTTAAATTCTTCCCAAGTCATTTGTTCCGGAGCTTGTTCATGTTCCCGCTGGAAGCGCATGATTACATTATAATTGATTTACCCTTTTAAAATACCGGCCTAAAAACTGGGCGGTGTATGATTTTTTAGATTTGATCAAATTTTTTACCGGGCCGGCAAAGATGACTTGGCCGCCGGCCTCGCCGCCTTCGGGGCCCAGATCAATCAGCCAGTCGGCGGTTTTCACCACGTCCAAGTTATGCTCAATCACAATCACTGTGTTGCCTTGGTCAACCAACCGGTGCAGGACATGAAGCAGTTTGTCGATGTCGGCAAAGTGAAGGCCGGTGGTTGGCTCGTCTAATATATAAACGGTCTTGCCGGTGGCTTTTTTAGCCAGTTCAGCCGACAGCTTAATCCTTTGGGCCTCGCCGCCGGATAAAGTCGTTGCCGGCTGGCCAAGCTTGATATAGCCCAAGCCAACCTGCTGCAGGGTTTTCAGTTTCCGCTCGATTTGGGGAATCCTTTTGAAAAAATCGTAAGCCTTGTCAACCGTCATATCCAAAACCTCGGCGATGTTTTTGCCTTTGTAGGTAATCTTTAAGGTCTCTTCATGATAGCGGCTGCCATGGCATTTCTCGCAAGTGACATAAACATCAGACAGAAACTGCATCGAGATCTTGATCTGGCCTTCGCCCCGGCAGTACTCGCAGCGCCCGCCTTTAACATTAAAGCTAAACCGGCCAGGTTTGTAGCCTCTTTTTTGAGCCTCGGGCAGTAAGGCAAACAATTGGCGGATTGGATCGAAAGCTTTGGTGTAGGTGGCCGGGTTGGATCTGGGAGTTCGGCCGATCGGCGACTGGTCGATAACCACCACCTTATCAACCTCTTCCCAACCGGTCAAATCTTGGCAACCGTCAAGCTGGCTAACAAAGCCGCTTAACTTTTTCTTCAAGGCCGGATACAGCGTTTCCATAACCAAGCTTGACTTGCCCGAGCCGGAAACGCCGGAGACAACGATAAACCCGCCCAAAGGAAACAAGACATCAATGTCTTTAAGGTTGTGCTTGCTGGCTTTATGGATTTGAACCGCTTGGTCCAGGTTTAGTTTTCTGTATTTGACTTCCGGAAAGACCTTGCTTTTGCCTTTCAAATAACGGCCGGTTAAGGAGTTTTTGTTGGCTTTGATCTTGGCCGGCGGCCCTTCGGCCACGATCCGGCCGCCTTTATCCCCGGCTAGAGGGCCAAAATCAACTATCCAGTCGGCCGACAGGATCGTCTCCCAGTCATGCTCGACAACGATAACGGTGTTGCCCAGATCCCTTAGCTGTTTTAGTGTTTCAAGCAGGCGGTGGTGGTCTCTGGGATGAAGGCCGATCGAGGGTTCGTCCAAAACATACAAAAC
>JAADGY010000045.1:5148-6564 GCA_013152165.1 bacterium | reverse complement strand
AAGGATGCTCTAGCTTGGCGGTTAGCGACGATTCATAATTTAAGAGTTTATACGCTGATGGTAGAGAAATTAAGGGCGGAGATGGAAATTTTAAAATCTTAGATGTAGTAGAAACTCAAAAGTCAAAGGGCAAAAGTAATGAAACAATTCTAAGTTTTTACCCCCTTCCGAGGTTGAATAGGAATATTTGACCTCGGAGGTTGATTATTCCTATTCAACCTCGGGAGTGACAGAGATGGAGGTTCTGGGTTATAGGAAAAAAGTGGATGGGAAAAAGGTTCTTAATGAGGGTGAAGGATGATTTAGGATTAGGAGGATAAGGGTAAGAGAAGCATTTAAGTTAGAAGTTAAACTTGTTGATTTTAAATTAGTTATAATAGCTTTATGCTTTTTGGGATTTTGGTTTATGTTTTGTTTTGGCTGAGGCTTTTTTTGTTGTCTTGGTCTTTTTGGTTGGATGAGGCGGTGCAGTGGCAAGCAAGCCAGGGGAGCTGGCAGGATTATTTAGAGTTTGCCAAGAATGATTTCCACCCGCCGTTGTTTTATTGGCTTTCTTTTTGGTGGCAGAAGATAATTTTTTATGGTTGGCAGTTTGATTTTGTTTTAAGGCTTTTGCCGGTTGTTATTTTCGGGGCCTTTTTAGCGGTTTTTTGGCTGGCGGTGAAAAATAGATTGTCGGGCGGGCAGATGAAAAGATTGTTTTTGTTGGTGCTTAGTTCGCCTTTGATTTTCTACTATTCGGCGGAGTATAGGGTTTATGTTTTAAGTTTGCTGGTGGGGTTTTTAATTTGGTGGTGGTGGCGGTGGCAGATAATGGAGCGGCGGTTAAGCTGGTGGAGGGGGTTGGTTTTAGGGATTCTGATTGTCTTAGGGCTTTTGAGTCATTACTCGCTTGTTTTTTTGATCGGATCGATGGTCGGGGTTAGTTTTGTGTTTGGAAGAAGAGACAAGGGTTGGTTGGTTGGTAGTTTGGTGTTGGCGGCGATCTTGGTGTTTGGGATTGTTTGGGGCAGGATGTTTTGGCTGCAGTGGCAGGACAGCCGGCTGGTGATTGGCCAGCTGGGCAACTGGAAGCAGGTTTTGGGCAGCAGCTTAGAGGTTAAACAGTGGGTTTTGGTTTGGGTTAAGTTTGTTTTGGGTAGGATATCTTTTGAACCAAAGAATATTTTTTACGGGATAGCGGTTGTTTTAGGACTGCCTTTTTGGGGGCTGTTTTTGAAAGGCAGGAAAACGGATGCTTTAAGTTTTAGTTTGTTTGTCGGAGTTTTAGGCCTAGCTTTGATAAGCGGATTTTTTGGCTATGGCTTTTCTTATTTTAGGTTTATTTATTTAATACCGATTTGGCTATGGCTGATTATTGGCGGGCTGTCCCAGATTAAAAGAGGAGGCTTGATTTTTGCTTATTTGTTTTTGGTT
>JAADGY010000045.1:0-5142 GCA_013152165.1 bacterium | reverse complement strand
GATTGGGTTGTTGGTTTTTTATCCATCTTTTTCAAAAGAGAATTGGCGGGGTTTAACTGGGTTTTTGAACTCTCAAGCTGTAAAGGGAGCGGTGGTGGTGCCTAGGTCGGTGATGGATCCGTTAAGGTTTTATGGATTAACAGGCTATAAGATGGCAGGCTTTGGGGATGCGGATAAAGATTTGACGGGAAATAGAGTTTATTTTATTAATTATGCCCCTTATGTTTTTGATCCTGCCGGCCGGGTGCAGAAAAAGTTTGACCGCAGGTTTAGGTTAAGGGGCAGATTTTATTTTAACGGCATTGAGGTTTTGGTTTTTGAGACAAAAGCTGATGTATTATAATTGAAGCAATGATAAAATCTGATTTTTTGTTGTCAGTTATTGTGCCGGCGTTTGATGAAGAGGAAAATATTAGCTTCTTTTTAAAGAGGGCCCTGCCGGTTTTGAAAAAATATGATTACGAGTTGATTTTTGTTGATGACGGCTCCAGCGATAAAACAGCCGAGAAAATAAAAGCTTATGCCAAAAAGAATGCCAGGATTAAACTGATTCGTTTTTCGCGTAATTTTGGACATCAGATGGCGTTGACGGCCGGCTATAGGCATGCCAAGGGCGACGCGGTGATAACTATAGATGCTGATTTGCAGGACCCGCCGGAGTTGATTGAAGACATGGTTAGCAAATGGCAGAAGGGTTATGAGGTTGTTTATGCCAAAAGGCGAACTAGGGAAGAGAGTTTGTTTAAGCGATTGACGGCTTTTTTGTTTTATCGATTTATTAATTTGTTGTCCGATGTACCGATTCCAACCGACGTTGGCGACTATCGCTTGTTAGATAGGAAGGTGGTGGATGTCTTAAATCGTTTACCGGAACACTCCCGTTTTTTAAGAGGTTTGACTTCGTGGGTGGGGTTTAAACAAGCTTTTGTTTATTTTGATCGAAATAAAAGACAGTACGGCCAGACGCATTATCCGCTGTCAAAGATGATTTCTTTTGCTGTGGAGGGTTTGACTTCGTTTTCGACTAAGCCGTTAACTTACATTACCTATTTGGGATTGCTGACCTCGATGATTGGCTTTTTGGGGATTATTTATGCTTTGTACCGGCGCTTGTTTTTGCCGCCGGAGTATTACATTACCGGTTGGACAGCTATTTTTGTGGCGGTTTTGTTTATTGGCGGGGTTCAGATGATTATGCTGGGGATCATGGGCGAGTATTTGGGGCGGATATACCGCGAGGTGCAGAATAGGCCGCATTTTGTTATAAAAGAGAAGATTAATATTTGATTTTTTTGACTTCCTTTTTTTTAGAATGCGCCGGTGGGTAAAAACTGGGAGTTTGAAAAATTTGTCGATGGTTGTAACGGTGGCTGTTTTGGGTTTTGGCGGCTGGCGGTTGATGGGTTGGGGCCAAGTTAGGCGGGCTGTTTCTGTTTTGAATTTGACCCAGGTTGAGACATATAAAGTTGAGTATGTAATTGATGGGGATACGGTGGTGGTTGATACAGGGGAAAAGATCCGATTTTTAGGGATTGATACGCCGGAGATTCATGGCGAAACCAGGCTGGAAAGGTGCTTGGCGGCCAGGGCCAAACATGTGACCGAGAAGCTGGTCGGCGGCAGGAAGATATATGCCAGAAAGGATGTGCGGGATATTGATAAGTACGGCCGGTTGCTTAGGTTTATTTTTTCTAAGCGGGCTGATGTGGATAGTTTAGAGAGATCGGTTAATTATAAATTGGTGCGGGCAGGCTATGCCAAGGTGCTGACTATTCCGCCGGATGTGGTTGCGGCCGGCCGGTTTGTTGAGGCGCAGAATCAAGCGGTTCGAGAAAGAAAGGGATTATGGGGGAAAGATTGTCGAGCAGGAGCGGTAGATTTAGGCAAAACCTGATTTCCAAGCGGTTTTGGTTTGGCATGGGTTAAAATAGTGTATGCGAGTTTTGATGGACGTGTCCGGAATGCATAGATTTTCTGCTAAACGCGGTATAGGCGTGTATGCCGGGTTTTTATATAAATCTTTAAAGAATTTGGCGGCGGAAAGAGGCGATTTTCAGATAAGTTTAAATAAGGATAGGCCAGCTAGATATGATAATTTTGATGTGGTGCATTTTCCCTTTTTTGATTTATTTTTTAACACCCTGCCCCATCAAGTATTAAGCAAATCAGTGGTTACTGTTCATGACGTTATCCCGCTAAGGTTTAAAAAATGGTATCCGCCCGGAGTCAGAGGCAGCTTGCGTTTTTGGTGGCAGAGGATGAAGTTGAGGTGGGTGCCGGCGGTGATTACGGATTCTAAGGCCTCCAAAAGTGATATTGTTAAGTTGTTGAAGCTGAGGAGGGAGAGAGTTTTTCCGGTTTATTTGGCAGGCAAAGAGATGAAGCCAATAGAGAATAGGATAAAGGATGAAGTCCGGCGTGAATACGGCTTGTTTGATAATTATTTGTTATATGTCGGCGATGTTAATTATCATAAAAATTTGGGTAGTTTGGTGAGGTCATTGAAATATTTGCCGAAAGTTAATTTAGTAATGGTTGGGGGCGGGTTTGGGGGCGATTCAGTAGAGAGGTTCCAGCTTGAAGGGTTAATTAAAAAGCTTGGTTTGACCAGCCGGGTCAAAATTATCAGTTATGTGAGCGATGAGAAGCTGGCTACTTTGTATCAGCTGGCTGATTTTTATATCCAACCGTCATTGTGGGAGGGCTTTGGCTTGCCGGTGGTTGAGGCTTTAAGTTTAGGGGTGCCGGTTATTGTTTCGCGCAGTTCATCATTAAGGGAGATAACCGATAGCACAGTGGCTTTTTACATAAAGTATCCGTTCAACGGCAAAAGAATTGCCGAGGCGATTAAAACAGCTTACAAAAACAAATCTAAAGTTGACAAAAATGGATTAATTAAGTTCGCCGATCGGTTTAGTTGGGACAAGACTGCTTGGCAGACTTATCAGGTCTATAAAAAAGTTTATGAAAGACAGACTTAAACTCAAACGGCCGAAGCCAAAGATTTGGTTTGTGGTTGGGGCTTGGGTTTTATGGCTTGGTTTTTTGGCGGTAGCTTTTAGATCGGCCGGTAGAATTTATCAACTAAAGGCTTTGTTGGTTTTTTCCGGGGTGGATGCTTGGTGGGGCCGGTTGGCTAATTTTGACGGCTATCATTACTGGAACTTAGTTAAAGATGGTTATGTCTATGGCTTGTACCAATCGTTTTTCCCCGGCTTTGCTTTATTGATGAGGCCTTTTTATTGGCTGGTTGGCAATTATGTCGTTTTGGCTGGAGTTTTGATAAATTTAGCTTTATTGTTTGCTTCGTTGGTTTTGCTTAAAGAGATTAGCAAGGGCAACAAGGTTCAGGCTGGGATGGCGGTTTTGTTTTTGTTGTCGTGGCCGGCCAGCTTTTATTTTGCCAGCTTTTATACCGAAAGCTTGTTTTTGGTTTTGTCTTTGGCGGCTTTTTATTTTTATACTAAAAATAAAACCGGCCCGGCTTTGCTGATGGCCGGGGCAGCTTCGGCGGTTAGGTTGGCCGGCATTTTTATTGTGGTGAGTTTCATTTTGGATAGGTTGGTGCGCCTTTACAGGTTTAAAGGTTGGCGGGGTGTGATTAAGGGAGAGGTGATGGTTAAGATGTTTTTATGGCTGGTCATCGGCGGGGTTGGCTTATGGCTTTATATGGCTTTTTTGCAGATTAGGTTTGGCGACGCTTTAATTTTTTTCCATAACCAATCGCGGTTTTTAGCCGGCCGGCAGACCGATAAATTAATCTTGTTGCCCCAAGTAATTTATCGCTATTTAAAGATGTTTATTACCACCCCGATTAACAATCCAATCTTTTTTGTTATAAGTTTAGAGTTTTGGAGTTTGGTTCTAGCAATTGCCGGCTTGGTTTTTTTATGGCTTAAAAAAGCGCCGGTTTATTTGCAAATTTATGGTTGGTTAAGTTTAATCTTGCCAACCTTAACTGGAACCCTATCTTCCCTGCCCCGCTATGTTTTGGTTATCTTTCCGGTTTTTTTGGGGCTGTCGTTTTTACCCAAAAGAGTTAGGTGGTTTGTAATTGGAGTTAACGCTGTTTGGTTGTTTTTTGCCTTTGCCCGCTTTATCCAAGGCTGGTGGATAGCATAAAGAGTTAAAAGTGCAAAGTGCAAAGTTTAAAATTGTTTGAATCTTTATTTCAGTGGCTGGTTTATTTATTTGTTTTTACTTTAGTGAAGATGTAGTAATCAGGGATTTGGGTTTTTAGTGGGCGGTAGTTGGGATCGTCTTTGAGTTTGCTTATGGTTTCTTTAACGACCTGCTGGTTGGAGCCGTAGAAATTATTGGCGTTTTGGCCGGCAGAGATATCAAAAATTATGACATCCGGCTTTTGGTCATAGTTGCCCTTGAAAAGGTCAAGGTTTTTAGCTTTGGTAACAAAGTATGGCAAAAGATTATTTTGAGCCATTATCGTTTTGGTTTGGGGAACAGGCAAGGTGCGATCTTTGACCCATTGGTCGTTGTTTAGGCTTTGCCAAAAGATTGGGCTGATAACCAAGTTGATCGGAGCGCCAGGGCCGGTTTTGCGGTTGGTATAAGCGGTAGCGGCGATTAAAAATGCAGCCAAGCTAACGATAAGATAATTTTTGAGGCTGTTTGATTTAATTTTTTTTATAAGACCTTGGATTTTAAGAAGTGTTAACGTGGTGGATAGAGTTAAAAAGGTGGTTAGATAGACATTGTAGTGCATGTTTAGATTAAAGCTTTCGAACTTAGATTTTAAGGGCAGTACCCTAATAAGGTATTCGCCGGCGACCGGAATAAGAGCCGGCCCGGCCAAGATCGGCAGATAAAGGTAGTATTTTAAGCTGTTTATAACAAAATTAACTTTTTTAGGCATTAGCAAGCTTTGATAAACTTGGCTTAAAGTGCGAGGCATTTCAGGAGTGTAGATGTATTTATGGTGGCTGATGGCCGGGATGATAATTTTGGTGGTGGCAAGAAACCAAACTAGCGATACGCCAAGCAAGCTTAAGATTTGCTTTCTTAAAGTTTTTTTGTAAAACCAAAGCCAAACAAGGACCATCGAGATGGTTATGGCGTTGCTTTCTTTGAAGCCAAGAAAGATAAAGTAAAAAATGAAAGATAACTTGAAGTTGCTTTTAAAAG
>JAADGY010000008.1 GCA_013152165.1 bacterium | reverse complement strand
AAATTTCCATCTCCGCCCTTAATTTCTCTACCATCAGCGTATAAACTCTTAAATTATGAATCGTCGCTAACCGCCAAGCTAGAGCATCCTTTACTTTAAACAAATGATGAAGGTAGGCTAAGGTATAGTTTTGGCAGGTGTAACAGTCGCATTCCTCGTCTATAGGCCTAAAGGCGCTTTTGTAAACATCTTTTTTAGCTTGGATAAACTCAAAATTATCAGGCTGGTCAAGCAGATTAACCTGGCTTAATGGTTTTTTAAACTTATATAATCTTTGGTGCCTGGCATCACGGGTCGGCAAAACACAGTCAAATAAATTAAATCCCATCTTGACCGACCGGATAACTGCCTCAGGATTGCCGATGCCTAAGCCATACTTAATTTTGTCATCCGGCATAAGCTGGGCATCTACAGACAGCATTTTATAATCCATCTGGCCGGTCTCATCGATCGGCCAGCCGCCCAAACCAAAGCCGTCAAAACCAATCTTAATTAACTCCTTGGCGCACCGCTGTCTTTGCTTGTAATCAGTCCCACCTTGGATAACCCCAAACAATAAGGGTCTGTTATTTTCATCATAGCCATGGTTCTCCAACTGCTTTAAAAATTCTTGCTTGCATCTTTTAGCCCACTCGATTGTGGTATCAACACTTTTTTTAGTCATGTCGCTGTCAGCCCCAGGCGGCGTAAAAAAATCTAAACAGATCATGATATCAGCTCCAATCCTAAACTGGGTTTGGATGCTTTTTTCAGGTGTCAAAAGATACGGTTTCCGGCGGTTAAAGGTATCAAGGTAAAAAGTCACGCCCTTGCTGGTTATTTTGCCCAGCTTCTTATTTTTAAACACCATTGATAAAACTTGAAAACCGCCGGAGTCGGAAACAATCCAGCCGCCCCAATTCATAAACTTTTTGACCCCGCCAAACTTTTTTAACAAATGGCTGCCCGGGTGGGACAAAAGATGGTATGTATTTACAACCAGCCCCTCCACCTTAGCCTCAACCAAATCATTACTATCCAAACTTCTAATCACTCCGCGGGTGGCATCAGGGAAAAAATTAGGAAAAATCAAATCCTTGCCCTTAACCCTAACCTTTGCCAAATATCCGTCTTTTCTCATATCCTGATTATATCTTAACCGCTCCGTTTCATACCCTGCTTTAAAAACAAAGCCAAACCGCCAGCCTAAAACACACCCAAAGTGTAAAATAAATCAATGATCATCGCCTTCGACATCAGCCAAGCCGCTTTCGGCACCGGGGTAGGGGTATATATCATAAACCTAATAACAGCTTGGGCTAAACTTAACCTAAAAGATGTCAGCTTCAAATTTTTTGGCTTCTCAAGAGGCCAATTCGACAAACTAACCGCCATCCAAACCAAGTTTGCTCACGTCCCCTACTTTCACTTTTATATTTTTCCCTATCCGGAAAGGGTAAGAGTTTTAAGCCTTAAACTTCGGCTTGACCCCTCTGTCTTAATCGGCCGCTACGACTTACTTCACACTCCCGACTGGCTAGGCTACTATTCCCATAAACCAACCGTAGCCACGGTTCATGACCTGGCTATCCATCGATTCCCTTACATTTTTCACACAACAATCGTGAAACAACAGAAAAAATACCTTGAATGGCTGTCCCAAAAAGCCGCCGCTGTCGTCTGCGTCTCCAAAACCACCCAAAAAGACCTTCGCACCTACTACCCTCAAACCAAAAACAAAGCCGCCGTCATCTACGAAGCTAATCCATTTGCCTATACCAAGCCGGCCGATTGGTCCGCCGCCCGCCAAAAATACGGCCTTGAAAAACAAAAAAAATTCTTTTTATCCATCGCGACCTTGGAACCCCGCAAAAATCTAACTCGCCTAATAAAAGCCTTCAATCAAGCCAACCTTCCAGGCTTTGATCTTCTTATCGCCGGCAAGGTCGGGTGGGGCGATGTCCAACTGCCACCCAATCCCCGCCTCAAGCTCCTAGGCTACATCCCCTCTTCCGACTTGGTCTCACTGCTAAAACACTCACAAGGCTTGGTTTATCCATCTTTATGGGAAGGCTTTGGTTTGCCGATCGCCGCCGCCGCTGACTTCCAAGTCCCTGTCCTAACTAGCAACCTTGGCTCTATGGCCGAAATCGCCCCTCCATCGGCCGTTTTGATCAATCCGCTTGATGTAAACGACATAGCCTGGGGCCTAAAAAAATTAACCCGCATCAAGCCCGAACCCAACCATCGGTTTTCTTGGCTCACTACTGCCCAGCGAACCTTAGATCTTTACCATAATATACTAAAATTATGATTCTTATCGACGCCAACGAAGCCAACATCAAAAAACCAGTCGGCAGCAATATTTTTGTCCAGCAGGTGATAAAACACTTAGCTTCTGCCTGGACGCCCTCTGACCCGCCGGTCAAACTTCTTTTAAGCCAAACTCCTCAAACCGCCTACTTCAACACCATTAGTTTTCCTATAAAAACCATCCCGCCCTCATTTTTCTGGACTCAATGGCGCCTGCCTTTATATCTCTACCAAACCAAGCCCAAGCTTATCTTTACCCCCGGGCACTACGCTCCCCGCTTCAAACCCAAAACCACCAAATCAATAATCACCATCTTTGATCTAGCTTACCTTCACTTCCCCGACCAATTTCTAACCAAAGACCGTTGGCAGTTAACCAACTGGACCAAATACTCAGCCCAAAAGGCCGATCACATCATCACCATTTCCCAAAGCACCAAAAAAGACATCATCAAACACTATCATGTAGACAGCTCAAAAATAACCATCGCTTATCCCGGCCACCGCTTAACTGGGTCGGCGCCGTCCAACCAAATCTGGTCAAACCTCCACACCAGCTATAATCTTCAATCCAAAAAATTCTTCCTCTTTGTTGGCACCCTTCAACCCCGCAAAAACATAACTAATTTAATTAACGCCTTTTTGTCGGCCGCCGCCGACTACCCGGAACACAAGCTGGTCTTAGTCGGCCGGCCCGGCTGGCTGTACCAAGACAAAATCAAGCCCACCCTCACAAGGGCCCTATCTACCCAACAGGTCATCTGGCTTGACTTCGTCGACGACTACACCCTTGCCACCCTCTATCATCACGCCTACTTCCTGGTTCTGCCCTCTTTGTGGGAAGGTTTTGGCATGCCGGTTATCGAAGCCGCCGCCTTTGCCACCCCGGCCCTTGTCTCAGCCGTTTCCTCCCTCACCGAAATCGTCACTAACCCCAACCAGCACATTAAACCCCCCTTTAAAACTCCCCAAATCAAAACCGCCCTTATCAAAATGTTAAAATTAACTCAACCTCAATATGGCAACCTCCAGCGCCAGGCAGTCGCCGCCGCCGCCAAATTCCGATGGCCGGCCGCCGCCGAAATTATTAAAACCACAATCCTAAACACCTACCATGAAAACTAAACTTTTTAACCTGGCTCTGATAATTCTTTTCAGCTTAGCTTTCCTGGCCAGGCTTTATAAACTCGACGTCCCTTTGGGTGATTGGCACTCCTGGCGCCAGTCAGACACCGCCGCCGTCACCTGGTTTCTAACTTACCAAAAATTTGACCTTCTCCACCCCCGCTTTTTTGATATCTCTCACGTCCCATCCGGCCAAGACAATCCCCAAGGCTATCGCTTCGTTGAGTTCCCGATCTACAACACCGCCCACTTTCTTACCTTTAAACTTATCCAAACCAGCCAGCTAGCCTCGCGCCTTAACCACCCCTTTGAAGCCGCCGGCCGGTTAACCAACATCATTTTTTGGCTCATCGGCGGCTTTTTCTTGTTTAAACTTATCAAGCTTACCGCTAACCAAGAGCTGGCTTTTGCCTCTCTTTTCTTTTTCCTCTTCCTGCCTTTTACTATTTATTACTCCCGCACTATCCTGCCCGGACCCTTCACCGTCAGCCTTTCTCTCATCAGCCTTTATCTTTGGACTAAATTTCTTTTATCGCCCAAAATTGGCTATCTTTCCACCGCTGTCATCTTAACCGCTCTAGCTTTCTTAACCAAGCCCTATGCTCTTTTTATCATCGCTTTTTTTCTTGCCTACATTGGCTTTTCCTATTTAAAAAACAAAAAAATACTTTTTATCTTGGCCGCCGCTTTCTTGATCTCGGCTATACCTCTTGTCCTTTGGCGCTGGTGGATGTCTCATTATCCACAAGGCATCCCCTACAACAAATGGCTTTTTAACGCCGGCCATATGCGCTTCAAGCCGGTTTGGTGGCGCTGGCTGTTTTATGAAAGAATCGCCAAGCTCATCTTGGGCGGCTGGGGCACCGCCTTCATCCTAACCGCCAGCCTCGCCGCCATCATTAATCAACCCCTCAACAAATCCCGGCATTACTTTTACCTTGTTCTATCCCTAATCGCCGGCGCCCTTGCCTACCTTGCCATCTTCGCTCGGGGCAACATCCAGCATGACTATTATCAAATTATCATCATCCCGGCCCTCAGCCTAATCTTAGGCTTTGGTCTTTACCTTGTCTGGCAATTAATCACCGTTTCCAAAGCCCCCTTTATTTTCAAACTAATCCCAACCATCACCGCCGGCGTCATCCTTGTCTTTAGTTTAATTTTCTCCTGGTATCAAATCCGTGAATACTACAAAATAAACGATATCCAAACCATCCAAACCATCGACAAAATAAAAAACACCATCCCCAAAAACGCTAAAATCGTCACCGATTACCAAGGCAACAGCCTGCTTCTTTATCATTTCAAACGCTTCGGTTGGCCGACCATAACCCACCCTTGGCCGGACCTTAAACAAAGACAGGCCCGTTTTTACTTTTCTCCTACCGCCAACCCTACAGCCGACAAACTATCCTCGGTATGTCAAAATATACAAAGAGTTGATAACTCAATATTAATCGATCTAAACTCATGTCATGATCTTTAAAACTAAAGACGGCCTCTATCTTTGGCAGCTGCCCACCAACACCCTCATCCAAAAAACCCTCATTCGGTTCAAAACCTACTTTTGGGAATTTATTGTTTTCATTCTTCACCTCATCGGCAAAACTCCCAGCCATCATCTTAGGCGGCTGGCCTACCGGCTGGCCGGCATGACCATCGGCACAGGCAGCAGCCTCCACACCGGCCTAAAGCTTTACTACCCCCCAAACATAATCATCGGTGAAGACTCTCTCATCGGTGAAGACTGCGTCCTTGACGGCCGGGATA
>JAADGY010000024.1:9270-10669 GCA_013152165.1 bacterium | reverse complement strand
CGGTGGAAGGTGATAAGTTAAAAGTTATTTTAAATAACTCTCCTGGGTGGTAGCACAATTTGAATAACCGTTCCCGAAACGCAGAAGTAACTAATAACTAATAGGTAATAAGTAATGAGAAGGATAAAAAATCCGGGAACGAAAGGGGGGAGTAATCTTTCCAGATTTTCGATCCGGGATCGGGAGTGGGTGGGGATACAATCCCAAAAGCACTTAAGGGGGGAGTGAGCTGGGGAGTGGGTTTGACATTGCTGATTTTGTGTTAAAATTAAACTGTTATGGTCAAGAAAAAAAGATCAAAAAAGACAACTAAAACAGCTGTTAAGGCTAAAACAGCTTCCAGGCCGCAAGGACTAATTACAGGTTTGGATGTGGCGCAGCATGTGAGGACTAATTTAAATTTTTATTTATCCGGCTTGATAACTTTGATCCTATCGGCGGGTGTGTGGCTTTATTTTAAAGAGCCGGTAACTAGGTTTAGCTTTGTCATGCCGATTATCGCCACTTGGATTTTTTACCTTATCATGACAGAAATTGATGATGAAAAGTAGGCGGGCTGGGTTGAAAGATTAAGGGAAAGATATGGCTTCAAGCAACTCAGAAACAGCGATTTTATTGATAGAGGTGCAGAATCAATGGACTGAAAAAGGTTTGTATAACTTTCTGATAAAAAACCAGCTTGAGTCTAGAAATGTTTTGGAAAATATTTCTAACTTGGTCAAAAGGGGGCGCCGGCAGGGAATAAAGATTATTCATGCCCCGCTGATAGTTGACCCGGCCAATAAAAAGGGCTGGCTGGCTTATTTAACTTTTGGACGGGTTTTTACTAAAGGAACCAGAAGGGCCAAGATTGCCGATGGAGTGTTTGAAAAAGGAGATATTATTGTTAAAGGCAGGTACGCGTTTGACGCTTTTGTTGGCAGTGATTTAGAGGAGATCTTAGCAAAAAACAACATCAAAACCGTTTTTGTGGGCGGGTTTTTAACCGATCAATGCGTGGCTAAAACAATAAGAACGATGATCAAAAAGGGTTTAGAGGCCTATCTGGTCGCAGACTGCACGGCGACGGTCAATGATTTTTTACAAAAAAGGGCTGAAAAGAGCTTGGCCGGCAGGGTGGTCCGGTCAGACAGTGTTTTTATCTAAACGATTATTTTATTAAAAGTTTAGGATTATCACGGTGCGGAAGGTTTTGGTTTACACATTCAGAACTTTTCCTTATCAAAAAGAGTTGGAGTCTGTTTTCGGCGAGGTTGTGGTGCTTGGCAAGTTGAAAAAAGATTTACAAGCGGTTTATAAATTGATTATCAAGGAAAAACCGCAAGTGGTTTTAGGAGTAGCTTTATCACCCAAGGGCGGCTGCTGGTTTGAATCAAGGGCAATGAACCGGTTTAATAAC
>JAADGY010000024.1:3923-9198 GCA_013152165.1 bacterium | reverse complement strand
GCAGGCTTTAGTTTATCAACAAGAGCTTCTTGGTCTTTTTGTAATTATAGTATGTATCATATTCAGTCTTTTTTGAAAAAAGAGCGGCTTAAAACTGCTTTTAGTTTTGTTCATTTGGAAAGAGAATTCATTAAGCGGCTGGGTCATTTTTTAAAAAAGAAAATACCAACTCAAGAGCCGGGGCGCAATTTGGTAAGTGATTGACAAGGGATATAGGGGGGGTTATAATTAGCTAAATTTGCTGTTATTAAAGCAATTAAAGGAGGAAATATGTTTAACGTGTATGCGGATGAAACAATTAAAGTAGGGGCACCAAAAGTGTCTTATTTTGATAATGTTGGACAGTTGATCAGCGGGGTTATGACGATGGCGATTATTTTTGGAGCTTTGGCGGTGTTTGTTTATTTGATCTGGGGCGGCTTTGAATGGCTGACTTCCGGCGGCGACTCTGGAAAGATCGAGAATGCTCAAAAGAAAATCACATCGGCTTTGATTGGGTTTGCGATCGTGGCCGCATCTTATGGCTTGATCAAGCTTATCGGAGCTTTGTTCGGATTTGACTTCTTCACTAACGGTTTGCCTATAAAGCAAATCACCACCCCCGGTGCGACAAAATAGTCGCAGTTGTTACGGGGTGTTTTAAGTGAGCGGTTTAATATTAATATTATTTTGAGTAAAACTGCAGTTTTATGGCATTAGAGAAATGGGAAGAGGGGCTTCATTATATAACCGGGGTTCCGGGCTGTGCGGATTGCAATGTCCCTACCCTAACCGGCATAGAGGTGATTATTGCTAGAGTGCTTCAGATTGCGACAACGCTGGCGGGCCTGTTGGTTTTTGTTTATCTTTTATACGGCGGGTTTTTATGGCTGACGGCTGGCGATGAAGAGCAAAAGGTAACCCAAGCCAGAAACACGATTACTTATGCGGTGGTCGGCCTGTTGATTCTGGTTGGCAGTCTAATCATAATCAAGGCAATAGAAATGATAACCGGGGTTCAGCTGTCGGTGTTCAAGATATACTTTTTACCCACCTAGGTTTTGATCAGATAAGTTTGAGTTTGCTTATCGAAAAAGACGGTTTTGCCCAGCTTTAACAGGTTGTCCAGGTCCAGATTAGAGTAAGCTTGTCTTTCGGCCCAACCGATGACGATGTATTTTATATTATACTTTTGAATAAAGCTTTTCTTTTGGGAAAGAGTGGTGTTTTTTTGGTAAAAATCAGCAATTTCTTGGCGCCTTTGGCCGATCGGGCCATAGCCTTGGTTGCGCCACAGCCATTCATGGACCGGCCAGCCTAAAACGGTTGGCAGGCCGGTGTTGGCAGAGACGCGGGCAAATTGGGTATAGCCATCGCCGACGGCTTCGACGATGTTGGGCTGGCCTTTGATGTTTTTAGCGATAAAGGTGATTAATTGAAAATCGCCTTTGGTTTGTTTTTTAAGATAGCTCCAACCGTAGCCCGCCTGCCAGCGTGACGGTGTTATCCGGCCGTAATAGCCCGGAATAGAATAAAGCGGGTACATAAGCGGCAGAGTAAACCCAAGGATAGCTAAATAAAGAAGGAGTTTTAGTCTGCGTTTGGCTAGCAAAACAATAAAAAACGGGGTTAGAAAAGTAAGGATTATGTAGGCTTGATAGGTGAGTTTGAACATGGTGTTGGCCCGGTGAAAGCTGGCAATGTAGATATCCTTTAAGTAAAAGACCTCCGGGAATAAAAGCAGGTAAACAGCGATGAACAAGCCGCTGAAAACCAAGATTTTGGTCTGGGTTGATTTGAACCATTTTTTCACCCAGGGCAGGTTAAAAAGGACCGGCGTAAGAAAAGCGCCCCATAATAAAAACCACATCCATAAGGGGGATCGAGCCCTAACAGCACCTATGCCCTTGAAAAAAGGAGTGAAGTGAAGCTTAAAAAGAGTAACGGCAGTAATGAAGGTCCCAAGGGAGGCAAGAGCCGAGAAGGTAAAGTTTTTGAAAGAGGCCTGTGGAGGCCGAGAAAAGGCATATTTAAGAATTATGGCCAAGCCCCAAAGAAGGGCAAAGCCCATCATGTCCCAGCTGTTGGTCATGAAGAGGGCGCCGATGAGGGCGCCGGCGATGGCGGAGATAATAAAGTGGATGTTAGAAAAACGAGCAGCCGGCAGGGTAAAAAGATAAATGATTAAAAGCAAAACCAAGGCCAACTCAATGGGCAGGGCTGATAAATGGCCGTGGAGGTCGGCGACAACGTGGGAATAGGCCGGAAATTCATGGATGGTTTTATCTTGGCTGTCGGGGCGATAGTCGATAAAGCGGGTGGCGTCAGGATACCAATAAAAACTCCGGGTTGATTGATGGAGTTTGGCGGTGATGACTCCATAGGGTGTCTGCCAGTTTGAAGCAAAGTTTAAAAAGACGGCGGCCAAAAGGCTTAGCGCCAAAATCTTTTTAGGGTTTAAATTGGGGAAGGAAAAAGATAAGAGATTAAAAACAACAGAGAAGATAAGCAGGAAGGCGGCGGCAAAGATGGTAGCCAGGCTAAGGTTATAGGTAAAGTAAGTCGGCAGAGAAGACAGCAGGGTTAAGACAGCGGACAGATAATGGCCAAAGTAGTAATAATTAATACTGCCGCCGATCCACCACATGTCTTTGACCGGCAGATAAGAAGTTTTAACAAGAGAGTTAAGAAAGCCAAGATCCATGTACTTTTCAAGGCCGATGATGTCTGGCTGAAACCCCCTAACCCAAAACCAAAAGGCCAACAGCAAGGAAAAAAGGGTGAATTCTTTTAACAAAGATTTTAAACGCAAAAGGCTAAGTTTAACCGGGTTTAGGAAAAGGTAAAAAACAAGGCTGAGAATAAGCCAAGCGGCCCAAGCTAGGTTAATATGATTAAGCGGTAAAAGCTTAAGATAGGAAAGCTGCCAGACTATCAAACTAAACAGGGTGAAGCTTAGATAAGCACCAAAGGTAAAAGACGGCTTCTTAAGGCGAATGATAAGGGGCCCAAACAACAAAGCTCCGCTTAAAAAAAAGGAAAAAAGGATGATAAACCAGGGCCAAAAAGAAGCGAAGATGTAGCCGAACTGGTTAAGTGTTTGTGTAAGCATTTTTAGCCAAAAGCGAAGTTAAGTAAAATAAGGCGATAACGCCTAAGGAAACGCCGAACCATAAAGTAAATATTCTAACTAAGATAACAATACTAACAGCCAGTGATTTGTCAAGGGCAAAGAAAAGCGTCAACAGGCCAAGCTTGCTGCCTTCGGTAACGCCCAGGCCGCCGGGGATCATGGTAAGAAAACCCAGTATCGAGGTAAAAGTAAAGATAAAGGCCAGGATGGCGATGATGTGAAAGTTTATGTGCTGGGTTAAGCCGTAAAAAACCAAGGCAAAGGTAACAACTTCAAAGGACCAGGCAATTAAGGCTAAAAAGGAGCTAAAAATTAGATTGCGGGGGGTGAGCAAGTTTTTTAATGAGACATGGAAGTTGTGCATATGATTGGTCATCGAGTCCAAAAAGGCGAATTTTTTAAGAATAAAATAGATACGGTCGAAGGCGGCTTGGTGGGTGATTAGAAAAAGAAAAAAGGTGACGGCAATGACAACGAAAAAGATCAAAAAGCGAGCTTGAGGGTAATACCATAAGCCCCATGACATCAAAACTAAAGTGCCTAAAGCGTCGCTCAGCCTTTCAAAGATGACTATGGGAGCGGCGGTTGAAAAGGTGGTTTTGGTAAGGGACAGCTTTTTGATAAAGTAGGCCTTGGTTAACTCGCCTGATTTGGCCGGGGTGACTGAGGCGGCTAATCCCGAAAAAAAGGTAGCTACAGCGTGGCGGAGTTTTAAGTTTAGGTGAGTTTGTTTAAGAAGATAATGAAAGCGGAAAAATCTTAAGAGGTAATTTAGGAAAGTGGCTGAAAGAGCAAGGAGGGCAAGCTTTATAGGAAAGCGGCTGATGTTTTGGAAAACATGCTGGTAGTTGCCCCAGAAACTTAAAAAGGTGAAAAAGATTAGGCCGAATAAAAAAGCGGCAAGAATTTGAACTTCTAACCTAACAAAGATGTGTTTGAGTTTAGCGGTTAACATTTTTAATAAGAAGAAAATAATTGGCCCCAAGGCGTGGTTTCAAGCCATCGGCGCTGGCGGCGGGCGCCCTTGGCATACCACCAATATATATCGTGGTAAAGCCAAGAAGCAAAGTATGACCAGGGGGCGATGATGGTTTGAAGCAGGAGTTTTTCTAACCACAAAGGAGTGTGGTGATAAATAAGTTTCTGGCCGGAGGAAGCAAAGGTATCGGCCGGGGTAAAGTTCCAAGGCCGGTTCAAAAGATTAGTGTCGCCTAGGTATTTAATTTTGTCTTTTTGATACTCACCTAAACCCTTTTGGGCGGCCAAGGCAATAAATTTAAGCCGGCGCGAGGCAGGGTTAAAACCCATTAAATAGGCGCTGGTAGCATCCAGGGCGACGGCGTCGGCCGAGGCCAGGATAACGTTTTTAACCTGCCAATCCATGGCCCGGGGGCCGGAGCCTTTGCCAACGGTTGTGCCGTCCATAACCGCAAAATAGCCGGCGGTTATTTCTTTTTGAATTCCTAATAGGTCAACCACCATTTGATGAATGAAGCGGTGGCCGTAGTGTCTTTTTTCGGTTAACAGGCCATAGGCATTTTTGATAGCGCCGGTGATGGTGGTAAAGACATGCATTTTAACGGTTGGAAAGTGGATGATGTTTTTGCCGAAGATGACCTCTGGCAAAAGGACGCCTTGATCGGGAAAGATTTTATGGATGATAAGGGGCTTGTATTGTTTGGGTTCAAAACGGCGCCATTTAGCTTCGGTTAAAAAATGAAACTTAAGTTTGTATCTATCAACTACAGACATCCATTTGTTGTTAAGGGCGCCTTTTTCAACATTGGTAACAACGGTGCGATGTTCAATGGGAATAATGTCTTTTTCATGCCAGCCGGATTCAAGCAGGTATCTGACCACGGCCTCGAACTGCCAAGGGGGCGTAGAGCAGGCCGGGTACATCCGAGTCCATGAGAGGTTAAGCTTTAAAACAACCGGGACGCTTTTATCAAGCGTGTTTAAAAGTTGAGCTTTGTCGAAAAGGTCAAAGTAGTCTTTGAAAATAGTCTTAGGTGCGGTTTTTTTAAGAGCAACGATTGGTAAGGCCATAGAAACATTATAAACAAAGAATAGGAAATAGGTAATAAGATAAAAAATGCTAAATCTTAAATGTCAAAACGCAAATCTCAAATCTACATGTCAAATCTTAAATCTACTCGCCTC
>JAADGY010000024.1:0-3914 GCA_013152165.1 bacterium | reverse complement strand
CAACGCGAGTCGAGGCGGGCAAATACTAAATCCTAAATAACAAATACTAAACTGTCCACCTGCGGTGGAAAATTCCAAATTCCAAGCACCAAGTATCCAAACAAGCACCAAATTTCAAATCTCAAACAAGCCACCTGCGGTGGAAGGGGATAAGTTAAAAGTTCAAAGTGCAAAAATGGCTTCCCCCGGGGTTAAGGGGAAGGGTACGACCCAAAAAAACTTCCCGGAAGTGTTAAGAGAACACTTCCGGGAAGTAAAGTACTGGTTTCCAACCTTAAGAGGTTGGTATCTCTGACAACCTTGGTAAGTCTGGGAGTTGGCATGATGTTTAAACCTGGCTTGTTATACTATTAACATGTCTGAAATAATCAATTTTGACCAGTTTTCCCAGGTAGAGTTAAGGGTTGGCAAGGTGCTGGAGGTTAACGAGGCAGAAAAAAGTGATAAGCTGTTGGTATTGCGAGTGGGCTTTGGGGAGTTGGGGGAAAGGCAGGTGGTGGCCGGTTTGAAAAAAGATTACAAACCCAAGGATTTGTTGGGAAAGAAACTGGTTTTTGTGATGAATTTGCCGGTAAGGCAGATTTTTGGCTACAGATCCGAAGCTATGATTTTGGCGGCCGATGATGGGAAAGATAAGGTGTCGGTGGTGGGGCCGTTGTATGATATTAAGGAGGGATCTTTACTAAGATGAAAACAAACTCAAAACAACCAATAATTAAACGTCCTCAAGTTAGGATTAGGTTTATCAAGTTTAATCCGCAGAAGTTGATCGCTTGGGTCTTGATTATCTTTTTGCTGGCGGTATCGTTTATCGGCCAGGCTAAAAAGACAGACAAGGAAAAAATTTCATTAAGCCAGGCTTTAGAAGAAATCAAGCAAAGCAAGGTAAAAAAGGTAGAGGTTATTGGGAACACCTTGATTTTAGAAACAAAAGAGGGTAAAAAACTGGAAACCTACAAGGAGGAAAGAGACACGGTGGTTGATCTTTTGGCTTCGGTGGGCATAGATCCGGGCAAGGTAAACGTCGAGATTAAAAATTTGTCAACGGCCCAGTTTATCCAGGAAGCTCTGCTTAGCTTTATCCTGCCGACATTGGCTTTGTTTTTGCTTTTTTTCTGGATGATGAAACAGGCCAGGGGGGCCCAGCAATCAATTTTTTCGTTTGGCAAATCAAAGGCCAAGCTGTTTTATAAAGGCAAACAAGATGTGACGTTTAAGGATGTAGCTGGGGTTGAAGAAGCTAAAAAAGAGCTGGAAGAGGTGGTTGATTTCTTGAAAAATCCGAAAAAGTATCAAAAAATGGGGGCCAGAACACCCAAGGGAGTTTTACTGGTAGGTCCGCCGGGAGTGGGTAAGACATTGCTGGCTAAGGCGGTGGCTGGCGAGGCCGGGGTGCCGTTTTTTTCGATGGCCGGCAGTGAGTTTATGGAAATGCTGGTGGGCGTGGGGGCGGCTAGAGTAAGAGATTTGTTTAGAACCGCCAAAAAGCAGGCGCCGTCGATTATTTTTATCGATGAGATCGATGCGATCGGACGGCAAAGAGGCTTGGGGATGACGGCTGGACATGATGAAAGAGAGCAGACTTTAAACCAGATACTGGTCGAGCTTGATGGTTTTACTCCTAATGACAATGTGGTGGTGATCGCGGCAACAAACAGGGCTGATTTGTTGGATTCGGCTTTATTGCGGCCGGGGCGGTTCGATAGGCGAGTGTTTTTGGAAATGCCTGATATCGCTGACCGGCTGGCGATTTTGGGGATTCATAAAAGAGGCAAGCCTTTTGATGAAAACATTAATTGGCATAGAGTGGCTCAACGGACGGTTGGTTTTTCGGGGGCGGATTTAGAAAACATGTTAAATGAGGCGGCGATTTTAGCGGCCCAAAAGAACAGGGCTCAAATCACAATGGCTGATATTGAAAGCGCCATGTTAAAAGTAAAGCTGGGGCCGGAAAGAAAGATTACTCAAACCAAAGAAGACAGATTGATGACGGCTTATCATGAGGGCGGGCATGCTTTGGTGGCCAAGTTTACGCCCAAGGCTTATCCGGTACATCGGGTTTCGATTGTGTCCCGAGGCATGGCGCTTGGCTTTACAGAGATTACACCGGAAAAAGACAAATATTCTTATACCAAATCAGAGCTTTTAGCCCAGATTCGAACGATGATGGGCGGGCGGGCGGCAGAGGAGTTGATTTATGATGAAATGACGCAGGGAGCGGCGTCTGATATTGAGCGGGCGACCCAGATCGCCAGACAAATGGTGGTTGATTTTGGCATGTCTGATTTGGGGCCGATAAAGTTATCGGCCCAGTATCAACCGGTTGGGCCGGGCCGGAGCTTGTGGGAAAAAACAACCATATCGGACGAGACTCAACAAAAGGTGGATGAGCAGGTGAAAAAAATTATCGAAGCCGAGTATAAAAAAGCCAGGCAGATTTTGAAAGAAAAACGGCCCATTCTAGATGAGCTGGCCAAAGAGCTGGTGGAAAAAGAAACGGTCGAAGGAGACAGGCTGAATATGATTATTGAAAAGTTTGAAGGAAAGAAACAAGAAGCTTAAAGATAAAAAATATTTGGGGAATATGGCAGACACAATCCTTCTTATCGATGCGTTAAGTTTGATTCACCGAGCTTATCATGCTTATCCGCCGCTGACTGATAAAAAGGGAGTTCCTACCGGGGCGGTGTATGGAGTAACGCGAATTTTTTTGTCGGTGGTCAATGATTTAAGGCCGGATTATGTTTTGGTGGCTTTTGATACAAAAGAGCCGACTTTTAGGCATAAGGTTTTCGAGGGTTACAAGGCAAAACGAGCAAAGGCGGATGAGGCGATGCTGGTGCAGATCCCAGTGATTCGTGATTTTTTTGAAGCGGCCGGCGGGTTGATTTTAATTCAGGATGGTTTTGAAGCAGATGATTTAATCGGCAGTTTTATCGCCCAAAAGAAGGCTGGCAATAACGGCCGGTTTATCATCCTAAGCGGCGATTATGATATGGCCCAGCTTATTGATAATGACAAGGTGATACTTCATTACACGATGGGCGGGGTAAAAAATGCTTTGCATGTAAACGAGGCGGCTTTTGTTGAAAAGTGGGGGTTTAAGCCAAAGCTGTTGGTGGATTATAAGGCGCTGGCGGGGGATCCGGCGGATAACATTGCCGGGGTTAAGGGGGTTGGGAAGAAAACAGCCCAGATTTTAGTCAGCCATATTGGGCCTATAGAGAAAATTTACGAATTGATAGAGAAACATCCGGATGAGATTGAAAAACTAACTTCAAAACGAGTGGTGGAGTTATTGAGGCAGGGCAAAGAGTCGGCTTTTTTTTCAAAGGAGCTGGCGCTTATAAAAACAGATGTCGAGATTAAAATCGATTTGGATGAGAAAAATAAATTTCCCTATTTTTCACCTGAGTTTATTGACTTGCTTGAAAAATATAACTTTAGCAGTTTGTTAAAAATGCTTAACAAAAAAGCCGCAGAAGAAAAGGCAGGGGATAAAAAGACGGAGCCTAAAGAAGTTAATGGAGAGCAGCTGGGGCTGTTTTAGGATTTGTGCATTTAGAGCAAGAGGTTTGTTGGGGAGTAAAAGTTTAGAATTTTGCCTATTGAGTTATACTAAATACGAAAAGCGCCCGTAGCTCAATTGGATAGAGCGTCAGATTGCGGATCTGAAGGTTGTAGGTTCAAGTCCTGCCGGGCGCGCTTCCGGAACCCCTGGGGGACAATAAGTTAAAAGTTCAAAGTGCAAAGTTCGTTTAGAGTAACTAATAAGTAAGAAGATAAAAATAAGTCAAAGGGCAAAAGCGAATTGAGTTTATCAAGTTAGAAAGTTCATAAAGTTCATAAAGCCTAAAGATAAAAGGGGCAGGGATAAAATTTTCAATTTTCAATGACCAATTTCCAATGAAATT
>JAADGY010000049.1 GCA_013152165.1 bacterium | reverse complement strand
CAGGTTTTTACTCAAGAAAAGCTAAGTTTTTAGATCTTACAATCTTATGGGGGCGTCAATTTATCACATCTTCGTTCAGATTATTATTGAATCCACCAATAATTATTGATGGTTTCAAAACTTTAGCTTGCATACCTAAACATTCTTATGGTTCGTTGAATGAGGCTTTGGAGGAAGCAGACGGCCTAATCACTGATTTTAGCGATGTGTTTGCGTCTGTTTTTTGTTCTCCAATCCACACACTCCAAGCTAAATATGATCCAATAAATAATCGCGAACTTACTCTGATTGCGTTTTCTAGTAACTGTTGCGAGTCTCCAAGCTGGGATATGTTTATTGACAAAAGCAATGGTTTGTTCTGGTATAAGCATACCCAAAGCAGCCTTTCTGGGACAACCACCGTCTTTTGGGAAGGTCCTTTAAAAATTAAGTGTGAACAACCCTATTTGGTTAGATTTATCAAGCATCAAGATTGTATTACCATCAAAGATGATAAGCCTATTAGGGTAAAATCTAGGGGCTTTGGCCTAGATGGTTTGTAAGGTAATTTAAAAGGGGTGGTATTATTAATTATGTTTTTGAAATACAGATGGTGGGTGATAATTTTGTTGGCGGCGGGGTTGTTGGGAGGATTTGTGTCTGATGCCAGAGCTGAGATGAAGCCCTTAAACCCGGTAAGAGATACGTATATTGTGCCTAATGGGTCACTGTCTGAAAGTCATGGTTTCGAGCCCTTATTGTGGATTAAGTATGTAAAAGAAAACAACTTTCAATGGCGCAGTTATGTTTATATGACATTTGATTTAAAGTCTTTGCCAAAGAAAGCTGTTATTGAAAAAGCTGTTCTAGATTTATACGCGGTTGAGGGTGAGGGCAACGGATGTCCGGTGAATGTGCAAAGGCAAAACGATCCTTGGAATGAATATGAAAATTACGCTTCATTGGGGTATGCTAATACTCAAAAGGTTTATGATACCGCCTTTGTATCAGGGGCAAAGTGGTGGTATCACTGGAATATTACGGAGCTGGTAAAAGAGTGGCTATCAGGCAAGTACGATAATAACGGCATAGTAATGTTTGCAACTGATGACTGCTTGGCGGGGTTCGCATCCAGACACCATCCCAAACCTGAATGGTGGCCAAGGTTATTGGTGTATTATTCTGTGCCAACCCCGACGCCGACGCCAACCTTAACCCCCACTCCAACTGTGACCCCTACTCCGGTTAAAACCAAAAAGATGATGACTTTATACCCAACCCCGACTGAAAAGCAAGAATTGCCCACCATTGAACCATCAGTTGTGGCTTCACCAACAGCACAGAAGCCTACCGTATCAGGGTTGGATGCAGATTACGAAAAGAAAAAGTTAGATGATAAAGCGGTAAAAATGTTTTATGTGTTGGGCGGAATTGTGTTAGTGGAAACAGCAATTTTGACAGGATTGTTGATTAAGTGGTTATTGGGCCAAAGGACAGAAGTGGATTGAGTTTGTAAAGATAAAGGGGGAGAAAATCAAAAAAACTATCCCTAGAGTGGGATGGAGGAGTGTTAACTTTTTTAGATCCGGGATCTGGAGTGGGTGGGAGCACCGACCCAAAAGGAAACCTGTGGTTTGACAAAAGGACTTCTTCAGGAGTTAAAGGAGTGGGTGTGGTAAAATTATGGCATGAGTAACAGAGATGGGGGGTATAAACCGGCTGAGTTTGAAAAAAAGTGGCAAAAAAGGTGGCAGGAGGAGGATGTATATAAAACTCCGACAAAAGTAGATCCTAAGCAGAAGTTTTATTGTTTAGACATGTTTCCCTACCCTTCCGGGGCTGGGCTGCATGTGGGGCATGTAGAGGGATACACGGCCACCGATATTTACTCCCGGTATATGAGAATGCGGGGTTTCCAGGTTTTACACCCGATGGGTTGGGACGCCTTTGGCCTGCCGGCTGAAAATTACGCGGTAAAAACCGGCATTCATCCTAAAACCACTACCGAGGCGGCGATTAAAACCTTTACCTCCCAGATCAACTCTTTAGGCTTGTCATATGATTGGGATCGGGAAATTGGGACACATCGGCCGGATTATTACAAATGGACTCAGTGGTTTTTCTTGTTGCTTTACAAAAAAGGCTTGGCGTACAAAAAAACGGCGCCGGTGAACTGGTGCCCATCATGCCAGACGGTGTTGGCCAATGAACAGGTGGTGGATGGCAAATGTGAAAGATGCGATGCCGAGGTTAGCCAAAAAGATATGGACCAGTGGTTTTTAAAGATTACGGCCTATGCTGACCGCTTGCTAAAAGACCTGGATAAAATTGACTGGCCGGAAAGCACTAAGGAAGGGCAAAGGAACTGGATTGGCCGTTCGGAAGGAGCAATCATTAAATTTGAAATTTTTAATTTGAAATTTGAAAACTCTAAGGAAGGAAATTATATTGAGGTGTTTACGACGCGGCCGGATACGGTGTTTGGGGCGACCTATTTGGTGCTAGCGCCTGAACATCCGCTGGTTGATAAGATCACAACTAATGAATACAAACAAGAAGTAAAAAAATATCAAGAACAAACCAAAAAAAAGACGGCCTTACAACGCAGTGCTTTGGAAAAGGACAAAACCGGGGTTTTTACTGGGTCTTATGCTGTTAATCCGGTCAATGGCAAAAAAATCCCGATCTGGATTGCTGATTATGTGATGATGACCTATGGGACCGGGGCGATTATGGCGGTGCCGGCCCACGATCAACGGGATTTAGAGTTTGCTTTGAAGTATGGGTTGGAGGTAGCCGAGGTGGTTGTTCCCAAAGCGGCTAAATATATTGTTATTGAAAAGAGTCTAGAAGGCGATGTTGAAAAGCTGTTGGCCAAATATGGGCAAGTGAGGATAACAAAAGAGGAGGATGATTGGGGCAAGTTTTTTGAAGTGAGCGTGGCCTATGAAAAAGAGGAAGAGTTCATCGAGTTTTTAAAGGCTAATTTATTAGAAGAATCCGATGACGGCGGATCATGGTATGCAGATTCGGCGGGGACGACAAACAAAGTGGTGTTTAGGGGCAAGGTTTTTAATATTTTAAACAAGGCAGGCTTTAAGGCTTTCAAAGACTATGGCAGGCAAGCTGGCATTCCAGAAGATCAGTTAGCTATTGAACCAAAAGCTTATACAGCTGACGGGGTTAATGTTAACTCTGACTTTTTAAATGGATTGGAAACACCCAAGGCAAAAGAGGCCATAATTAAATGGTTGGAAGAAAAGGGGTTGGGCAAAAGACAGGTAACTTACAAGTTGCGGGATTGGCTGATTTCAAGACAGCGATATTGGGGAGCGCCGATTCCGATTATTTATTGCACTAACTGCGGTAGTAAAGACAAGCCGGCTATTGTGCCGGTGCCAGAAAAAGATTTACCGGTTAAGCTGCCTGATGATGTTGATTTTAAACCAACTGGGGAAAGCCCGCTGAAATATTCCAAAACCTTCCATGACGTGGCTTGCCCGGTGTGTGGGGCCAAGGGTGAAGGTGTTGTTTGGCGAGAATCGGATACGATGGATACTTTTGTTGATTCATCGTGGTATTTTTTTAGATTCACTGATCCCAAAAACGACAAAGAGTTTGCCAGCAAACAAGCCATAAAAACCTGGATGCCGGTGGATTTATATGTGGGCGGAGCTGAACATACGGTTTTGCATCTTTTGTATTCCCGCTTTTTCACTAAGGTGTTAAAGGATGAAGGATATATAGATTTTGACGAGCCGTTTATGAAGCTTAGGCATCAAGGCTTGATACTGGCCGAAGACGGCCGAAAAATGAGCAAAAGATGGGGCAATGTAATAAATCCTGATGACGAGGTGAAAAGGTTTGGGGCCGACACGGTGCGGATGTATGAAATGTTTATGGGGCCGTTAAAGGATGCCAAGCCGTGGAGCACAGCCGGCGAGAGAGGGGTGTATCGATTTTTAAGAAAAGTGTGGGTTTTACAAGATAAGGTAGCAGATCAAAAGCCAAGTGAGGAAGAAGAGCGGATAATAAATAAATTAATTGCCTATGCCGGCAAGGGCATTGAAACCTTAAGCATGAACACGGTTATCGCCCGATTTATGGAGTTTGCTAATTATTACACCAAACAAAAAGAAGTGCCTTTGTCGGTGTGGAGGCGGTTTTTGGTGATTATGGCTCCGTTTGCGCCCCACATTACAGAAGAGCTATGGAGCCGAGTCGGGGGTGAGTTTAGCATCCACCAACAGCCTTGGCCCGAATATGATGCGAATATGGTTAAAGATGAACAGGTAGAGATGGCGGTAGCCTTTAATGGTAAAACCAGAGGAATAATTACTATGCCGGCGGATGCAAGTGAGGAAATGGTTTTGGAAATGGTAAAACAAACACCTAAGTTTGATAAGTATTTAAAAGGCAAGGTGCAAAAGATAATTTTTGTGAAAAATAAAATCATTAATATCTTAGTCGAATAAAAGGAGGTGTTATGAAAAGACTAATAACCTTAGTGATTAGTTTGTTAATGATAATGGGGGCGGGGTTGTTATGGAATGTGAAATCAGCTGAAGCGGTTGAAAATCAGTTTCGGGTGTATTTAGTGGGGCAAAATGGAGTGTGGATAGAATGTTGGGCCAGCAAAAGTTTTTGCTGGGATCTGCCCCGATATCTGGTTTATCCAGTCAGCAGTAATTCAAGGGCGGGCTGGGTAAGGCGCAGGCTGCTTACTTACTCGGCTTTTTATAATCCGGGATTGTTCACAGCTTATTTTAACTTGCCGCCAAATACCCCCTGGTTTCGGATTGAAGCAAAAGGCCAAGCTAAAAAAACAGTGGTTGTAAATACCGTCGGCAAATGGCGGGTGGTAAATAAAACTAATTTTGTCCAATTCCACCGGGTTGGGTGGAGGCCGAGCCGGTTTTAAATTATTTTTCACTGCCAGTGAAAAGATCTAGACTATTGCCCCCGATTGAAAGCTGGAAACAGCTGTCTTTTGAAGTCCAGATGGCTAATGTTGGAACTGATGTGCTGCGGGCAATAAAATGGCGAAGCAAAGGGGATGATAGGTGGAAAGGTTTTTATTGGCAAGCGTTGGATTTATTGAATGTGACTAAGTTTGGTCCGATACTAGTTATTGACAGTTTGATTTGAGTTAATTTTAAGAGTAGAAATTATTTTGCTAAAGGTTTTTTGATACTTACTGGGAAAC
This sequence comes from bacterium, assembly GCA_013152165.1. Lineage (GTDB taxonomy): Bacteria > Patescibacteriota > Microgenomatia > JAADGY01 > JAADGY01 > JAADGY01. The sequence continues at coordinate 282 of JAADGY010000049.1, read as the reverse complement.
ACACCTTCACGATTATAGATATAGACCACTAAGACCCCCGTTTTATTAGTAAGTCCCTTTACATTTCCTATTAAAACTTCAGTTATATAGTTTTGACCTTCTTTGATTACTTGTCTGATTGCTTTATGTCTATCTAATATTATATGTTCCCTACTTATAAGTTTTCTATTCCCTGAAATGCTTCGGCTAGCTGATTCTGTTAATGTTTCATAATCAGGCCCACAAATAGTAAGCCAGGAATTGTTAGAAAAATCTTTAATATTACTTTCGGGTGGCATAAAT
>JAADGY010000061.1 GCA_013152165.1 bacterium | reverse complement strand
ATCGAAAATCTGGAAAAATTACTCCCTCCTTTCGTTCCCGGATTCTTTTATCTTTCTTTTTACTTATTACAACTTATCCCCGCGTTCCGGGAACGGTTGTTGGATTGGGTTTTTCACTCTCTCTCAATTTCTCCGCCACCGCAGGTGGATTATTTAAAATTTGTGATTTAGTATTTCGAGTTTATTTGGAGCTTCGAATTTAGAATTTAGGATTTTTATCTTATTACTTATTTCTGCCCTTTGCCTTTTGACCTTTGACTTATATAATACATTCACCACTCAAAACCAAAGTTCAACTTTACATTGCAGTTTTGCATTGCATATCGGGCCTGTAGCTCAGTTGGCTAGAGCACTCCGTTCGCATCGGAGAGGTCGGGGGTTCGACTCCCCCCAGGTCCACCAGTCGTTCATATCCACTCCGCATAACCAGCAACTTTTTGAGTTTTAAGTTTTAAGTTTGTATAATATCACCATGGCTAAAAAACCAGTTCAGCTTCCACCCCGGCCCCAGGTCGACAAAATCGAAACCGAAATTCTTAAATTTTGGCAAAAACATCGCACCTTTCAAAAAAGCATCGACCAGCGCTCGCCGGACAAAGAATACGTTTTTTACGACGGGCCGCCGTTCGCCACCGGCTTGCCTCATTACGGCCATATAGTTCAAAGCACTATCAAGGACATCGTTCCCCGCTACTTTACCATGCGCGGTTACCGCGTCGAACGCCGCTTCGGCTGGGACTGTCACGGTCTGCCGGTCGAATACGAGCTAGAAAAGGAAAAAAACATCAAAAACCGCCAACAAATCCTGGAATGGGGTGTAGACAACTTTAACGAAGCCTGCCGCAGCATCGTCACCCGTTACGTCACCGAGTGGCAAAAAATCATCCCCCGCCTTGGCCGCTGGGTTGACTTCGTTAATGACTACAAAACCATGGATCCCAACTATATGGAATCAATCTGGTGGGTTTTCAAAACCTTATATGAAAAAGGTTTGATCTACCAAGGCCACCGGCCGGCTCATATCTGCCCCCGCTGTGCCACGCCTTTATCCAACTTTGAAGTCTCTTTAGCCTACAAAGACAAACAAGATATTTCTGTTTTTGTCAAATTCCCCGTTAAAGGCCAAGCCGACACCTATCTTTTGGCCTGGACCACCACTCCTTGGACTCTACCGGGCAATATGCTGCTAGCGGTCGCTCCCAACACTCCTTATGTGAAAGTCAAATCCGGCCATGCTTATTACATCCTTGCCAAATCCCGCCTTGAAGCAGTTTTCCAAGATACCGATTACCAAGTTATTAAAGGCCTAAACAGCCAAGAATTAGTCAATCTTAAATACCAACCGCTTTTCACTCCTCAAAACTTTGATCCATCATCCAAAGCTTATCAAGTAGTCACCGCTGACTTTGTTTCTCTGGAAGAAGGCACCGGCATCGTCCACATCGCTCCTGCCTTTGGTGAAGACGACTTTTACCTGGGCCAATCACTCAACCTGCCGATCCTCCAACACATCACCATCACCGGTCAAGCAGACAGCAGCCTCTACCCTCAATGGCAAAACACCGACGTCTTCCAATTAAACGATCTTATCCTAAATAAACTTAACTCTCGCCAACTCGTCTTTAAACAAGAAGTTATTACCCACTCATACCCGCATTGCTGGCGTTGCGACACGCCTTTGTTAAACTTCGCCGCCAAATCATGGTTTGTTAAAGTCACTCAAATAAAAGACAATCTTATAAAAACTAATCAACAAATTCATTGGGTGCCGGCCCATATTAAAAACGGCCGATTCGGCAAGTGGCTGGAAAACGTCCGCGATTGGTCTATCTCCCGCAGCCGTTTCTGGGGCACGCCTTTACCTGTCTGGCAAGGTGAAAAAACCGGCAAAACCACGGTGGTCGGCTCCCGCCAAGAGCTCCAAAACTTAACCGGTCAAAAAATCACCGATCTTCACCTTCATAAAATTAAAAACATTACTTGGCAGGATAAAGACACCGGCGAAACGATGCGCCTGGCCGGCGATGTCCTTGACTGCTGGTTCGAATCCGGCTCCATGCCTTACGCCTCTTTTCATTACCCATTTGAAAACAAACAAAGGTTCGAATCCCACTTCCCAGCTGACTTCATCGCCGAAGCTATCGACCAAACCAGAGGCTGGTTTTACACTCTCCATGTCTTAGCCAACGCTTTATTTAAAAAACCGGCTTTCAAAAACTGTATTACCACCGGTATCGTCCTGGCCGCCGACGGTCAAAAGATGAGCAAATCCAAGAAAAACTACCCAGACCCAATGAAAACCGTCCAAAAATACGGCGCTGATGCCCTGCGCTTTTACTTGGTTAACTCTCCTTTAGTAAAAGGCAATGATCTTCGCTTTAACGATAAGGACCTAAATGAAATCAAAGAAAAACTTATCACCACCTACTGGAACAGTTTTAAATTCTACCTAACCTACGCCGACCTCCACAACTTCACCCCCAGCCAAAAACTGCCGGATTACTCATCTTTATCAACTATGAACCAATGGATACTGTCTCAAACGTACTTGCTGAAACAACGGGTCGACCAAGCTATGGAAAGCTACAAACTCTACAAAGCCACCCAAGCCATCCTTGACTTTACTATCGATCTATCCCAATGGTACATCCGCCGCATCCGTGACGATGTGGCTATTTGGCAGAAAGACAAGGCCAAAACTTCTGAAACCCTAAACACTCTCTACCACACCCTGGCCGTTTACTCTCAAATCGTCGCCCCTTTTATTCCTTTTATCAGTGAATATATCTACCAGCTGCTTACTTCTCAGGAATCAGTCCATCTTACCAACTGGCCAGATCTGCCGTCCAGCTGGCAAAACCAACAGCTCCGCCTTCAGATGGAGCATGCCCGCCAAATCGTCTCCCTTGGCCATGCTCAAAGAAAATCAGCCAACTTAAAAGTCCGGCAGCCGCTTAACTCAATCACCATCCAATCTCCCCAATCGTTATCAAAGGACATCCAACAAATTATTCTTGATGAGCTTAACATTAAAAAGGCAATCCTTAAAAAATCCGACAAACTCTCTGTCAGCATCGATGCTCACATCACTCCCGAACTTGAAAAAGAGGGTAGGGCAAGGGATATTATCCGCCAGATTCAAAACAAGCGCCGCCAATTGAAACTTCAACCAACCGCCCGCATTCAAGTTTCATTGCCCGAATGGCCAGAAGAATTCACCGAACTTATCAAAACCAAAACCCTGGCTGTCAACCTTACCCGTGGACCATTCTCCGTTAAACCAATCAACTAACCTCCCAAAAACAACCACATCTAATCCTTCTTTAGTTCCCCAAACACCACATAAACCACCTCTTGGCGGTTTTTACCATACTCCCACCCACTCCAGATCCCACATTTGTTTCTCGGAGTTTGGTCATTGGAATTTCTCACCCATTGCTTTCATCTTTACAAACTTTCTAACTTGACAAACTCAATTCGCTTTTGCCCTTTGCCCTTTGCCCTTTGACTTATTTTAATCTTATTCCTTCTTACTTATTAGTTAAACTTGGCAGCCCCCAGGGTTCTTCTACTCAAGACTTGAAGTTTAAGTTTTTTTATCCTCTTACTTCTTATTACTTTTTACTTTTAACTTGTGCTTTTGCCCTTTGACATTTTTTCATCTTATTCCTTATTACATATTAGTTATTAGTTATTTTTGAGATTTGACATTTGAGTTTTAACATTTTATTTATATACTGTACTCATGCCTCTTACTAAGCATTTTTTCCTGCCGGTTTTAATCATCTGTCTGTCCATTATCGGCCTTTTCATTATTTACTCCATTAAACCCGGACTTTTCCCAGCCCAGCTAATCGCCTTTCTAGCTGGTCTCATCATCATCAGCTTGCTGCCTCTGCTCCCTTTTCCAATCATCATCAACTTTGCCCCTTTTTTCTACCTGTTCAGCCTTGTTCTTCTGCTTCTGACTCTTTTTTCCCCCAACATCAGAGGCGCCCACCGCTGGCTTTTTTTAGGGCCGCTCCACCTTCAACCCTCGGAAATCATAAAACTTTCCCTTACTCTCTTATCCTGGTGGCTGGTCGTTAAATTCCCCTTGGCCAGGCTTAAAAACCTAAAATCGCTGGCCTTAATCGCTTCAGTTTTCAGCTTGCCTTTAGTCTTAATCCTCTTTCAACCGGATCTTGGCACCTTTCTGTTTATCGCCTTCGTCATCATCCTAGCCTGGCTGCCGGTTTTTATCACCCCCAAACGTCTAATCTTTTTAAGTCTTATCCTAATCAGTTTCGCTCCTTTTACTTGGTACCAACTTAAACCTTATCAAAAACAGCGCCTGGTCACCTTTCTTGACCCCTTTTCTGATCCCCAAAGAGCCGGCTACAACATCATCAAAGCCAGGCTGGCTATTCAAAACGGTCGAATTTTCGGCAGTCTTAACCAACCGGCTTTGTATCAACACAGCCTGCCGGAGTCACACACCGATTTCATCTTTGCTGTTTGGGTCGAGGACACCGGCTTAATCGGCGGCCTGGCTCTTATCGCCCTTTATCTCTACCTTCTTTTCGCCATTTACAAAACCAAAAAACACCTTAAGCCTTTCGAAACCGCGCCCCTTATTATGATCATCGGCTTTGTTGTTCTACAAGCTTTCTTTCACATCGGCATCAACCTTGGCATCCTGCCGGTTACCGGACTGCCTTTGCCGTTTATCTCATACGGCAGATCCTCTTTGTTGACATCCTTCGCTTTGGTCGGCCTGCTTATGGCCCGCCTTAACCGGCCGTATCATTTTTCACACACCAGCCGGTCTCGCCCCAAACTCTCGCCAACGCCAACTCGCCCCTTGTTAAAGCAAGCCTAGCCAGCCTCAGCGCCCTTTCTAATCCCCCCTCGCTCCCGGATTCTTTTATCTTATTACCTATTACTTATTAGTTATTACTTCTCCCCGCGTTCCGGGAACGTGATTCGTGCTTGTTATTCGAATTTCGGATTTGTCCCTAAGGGTGGATATTTTGAACTTATTCCATTGTTTTGCTATAATCGAAACCATGACTTCAACTATTATCATTGATATAGCCAATCATCAGTACCAAGTTTCTCAAGGCTCGATCATCGACGTTCCCCTCCAAAAACAGTTTGAAGAGGGCAAGGTTGTTACTCTGCCCAATGTCCTGGCTGTTATCGACCCTGAAAACAACATCACAGCCGGCCGGCCGCACCTTGGCAACATCACCGTCAAAGCCAAAGTCATTAAACACCATAAAGGGCCAAAAACAACCGAAATCCACTACAAAGCCAAATCCCGTTATCGCCGGCGCGTCGGCTTCAGGCAACAATTTACCCGCTTAGAAATTACTCAAATCCAAACTAAAACTAAATAAGACAAAGGTCCCGTGATTAAAACCTGGTTTCATCTCTCACCCACCTCTATTCCGCTCGCCCAAACCGAGGTTGAAGAAGTCTTGCTTCAGCACAAGATAAAAATAACCAACCCCATACTTCATTTTTCCAACTTTATCATCGAAACCGATCAACCTATACCCGCCGTTACCATCAACCGGCTTGGCGGCACAGTTTGGACCGCCGAGCAAATCGACACCGCCCACACCGCAGACGCAATCCCTCGGCTTATCCAAACCCATTTTAAAAAACTTGCCGACCCCTCCATCAAAAAATTCGGCATCTTTGCCTACGCCAACGACCATTACCAACCTGATCTATCCCAACAGCTAACTCAGCAACTCAAACAAACCATCAAGCTCTCATATATTAACCTCAAACGGCCCAGGCTCAACTCCCGGCAGCTAAAGCACACCCTGGTTTTTATCATCGTCCATCTTAAAAACACCTTTTACCTGCTGAAGCTGACCTGGTACTACCCATGGGAAGCCTACATGAGAAAAGACAAGCATAAACCTTTTGTTCAGCCGGCTGAAGGCATGGTGCCTCACAAAATCGCCCGTATAATGGTCAACCTTAGCCTTAATCAGCCTCCTAATCTTTACTTAACTGACCAATATCTGCTTGATCCATTCGCCGGCAGCGGCACCATTCTTATCGAAGCCCTTGACCTGGGCCTATCGGTTATCGGTATCGAGAAACACCCCACTTCATTTGCTGGGCTTAAGCAAAACATCGACCATTTTATTAGCCACCATAACCTAACCAACAAAGCTATCTTATACCCAGGCGACTCCACTAAACTTAACAAGATTATCGAAGAAAAAACCATCATCGCCGTTGCTACCGAACCATATCTTGGCCCATCCTTTAGGACCAAAACCAACCGAGCCGGGAAGCAATACTACGTCACCGCCAGCCAACCCAACACACCCCTCACTCACCAAGCCATCGAACGAATGATTTTTAATCTAACCAAGCTTTATTCAAAATGGTTAAAAAACCAGCTTAAAATCCTCAAGCCTAAATCCAAAACCAGACTGGTTGTTATTCTGCCCACTTTTCATTTTCACAACCGTTTTTACAGTTTAAATCTAATTGACAAGTGGGGTGTCTTCGATTATACTCTCTACAAAGGTCCTTTTACTATCAAAAGTCAAAGGGATTTAGTTATTAGAAGACAGATTTATATTCTAATTAGGAAATAAGATACTATGGCCAAATCAAAAGCCACCGGCAGTAAAGCTAGACAAGGTTCCCGCCGCAAAGGCAAAAGACTAGGAGTCAAACTCTTCGGCGGTCAAACAGTAAAGGTCGGCAATATTTTAGTCCGTCAGCACGGCACTAAATTCCACCCCGGCAAAAACGTTAAAAAAGGCCGCGACTTTACCCTGTACGCCATCAAAGACGGCATCGTCGCTTTCCGCCAGAAATGGGGTAAAAAATTCGTCGACATTATAAGTCAAAACTAACATGACTCAGACATCATCATCTCAGGCAATTGTTTTGCTTGACATCGACATCCTTCAACCCAACCCCCTTCAGCCAAGAGGCCACTTCGACGACAACAGCTTATCTGATTTAGTCAGCTCCATCAAAAAACACGGCGTTCTTGAACCTTTAGTTGTCGCCCATACCCCAGCCGGTTATCAGATCATCGCCGGCGAACGCCGCTGGCGGGCCGCTAAACTAGCCGGCTTCCAACAAGTCCCGGCCATCGTCAAAGAAACCACTCCTCAAAAAATGCTTGAAATGGCGATCGTGGAAAACGTCCAGCGGGAAAACTTAAACCCCATCGAAAGAGCCATTGCCTTCCAGCGTCTGGTCCAGGAATTCGGCCTTTCCGAAAAAGAAATCTCTGAACAAATCAGCAAAAGCCTGCCTTACGTGGTCAACACTCTCCGACTGCTTCAGCTGCCTGACGCTCTAAAAGACGGGCTTATCGCCGGCCTTATCTCCGAAGGGCACGCCCGCGCCTTAGTCGGCATTCCCGACCAGCAGGCCATGATCCAAGCTTACAAACAAGTTCTCAAAGAATCAGCTTCGGTTCGCCGAACCGAAGAAATCGCCCGCCGCTACAAAGAAATGCTGCTTGGCATCCGCTCAATTAAATCCACCAACAAAGACCAACTGCCTGACATCGACGAAGCCGGCTACATTTCCCAAAACAAACTGCCGGCTATCGAAAAAAAACTGCACCAGTTTTTTAGCCAAAAACTCAACCTCAAAGGCAAAAACGCCAAAAAACTTAAAGTCAAACTCAAAAGAACCACCAACCGCACCTTGGTAACCATTCAATTAAACGGCAACCCCCTCGAAACAAACAAGGGAATCAAACAGCTTTTAGACTTCTTCTTTGGCTCTGATGATTGGCTGAAAAGCTAGTTTGGGCTATTCTTTGACCGCCGTCTCCAACTCTTCCTGAATCTGCTCCACCTCTACCTTGGCTTTAGTCAGTTTGGTTTTTAGTCGTTTGACCACCTCAACTCCCTGTTTAAACAAGCCTATCGACTCCTCCAAATTATCCTGCTCGCTTGATAGTTTAGACACCAACTCCTCCAACAGCTTGAAGTCATCATTAATACTGCCCGCTTTCTTATTTTTCATAAACCTCCTTTACTTGTGATTTTATTTTACCCTTTCTTAAGTAGGTCATCAACACCTTGTTGATTTGAATCTGTCCGGCGTCTTTGATCAACCGGCCGGAAGCATCGGTTGTGATTGAATACCCCCGCTTCAAAACCGCCCGCGGGTCAAACGATATCACCAAGCTTTTATACTGCCGATACCTTTGCCAACCCAACCTTAACGCTTGAGCTTGATTTTCTACAAGCCGGGCAGACAAAACCGGCAGCTGCCCCTCCAGCCAGCCCAAACGCTGATGATAATGAACCAGTAATGACTTCAGCCGCGTTTCTAAGTTGCTTAACCTTTCCATCGGCGCCGTAAACGAACCGGCCAAGCTCTTTTTTAACATCATAAATCTATACCAAGCCGCTTCCAGCTTTTGGTTCATATAATGGGCCAAGCTTCGGCTTAACAGCTCCACTTCCTGGCCTACCTCGGCCAGCGACGGAAAAATAATCTCGGCCGCATTAGACGGGGTCGAAGCCCGCACATCCGCCACATAGTCTATAAGCGAAACATCGGCTTCATGCCCAATCGCACTCACCAGCGGAATCGGCAGTCCAAACGCCGCCCGCACTACCTCCTCATCGTTAAACGCCTGCAAATCCTCTAAACTGCCGCCTCCCCGGGTTATAACCGCCAAATCAGCCTCGTCAGCCTGGGCCCTTACCAACCGAAAAGCCCGCAGGATCGACGGCACCGCCTCAGCTCCTTGGGCACTGATTGGTACATGTTTGATTTTTATAACCCCAAACCCCCTTTCCTGGGTAACCTTGATAAAATCAGAATAAGCCCTTGACTCCGGCGCTGTTAATAAAAAAACCGCCCTTGGATACCCCGGCAATCGCCGTTTCCGCGATTCATCAAACAAGCCTTCGGCTTGCAGTTTGGCCTTTAACTCTAAAAAGGCTCTTTGCAATTTGCCGTCCCCCACCGGCAGGATTTTATAAGCCGACAGGCTGAACCGGCCGCTTTTGCCATACAACTTTGGATAGCCGCACACCTGCACCAGGGCTCCCACCTGCAAAAACTCCAGATTTTCCCTCACTTGATAAAAGGTCGAAAACACTTTCAAAACCTCTTCTTTTTCCGGATCTTTCAAGGTAATAAACACCCACCTGTTTTGTCTGATGTTTATCTCGCTTATCTCGCCTTCAACCTTAAACTGGCGCAGTGAAATCAAATTATTGATAAACTGATTAAACTCGCTTACTTGAAACACTTCCTCTCCGGCACCGGCTGTGTTGGTTAACTCCATCTGCTTCGCCATACTACAATTATGCCACACCGCCAGCTTAAGCCAGCCGCCTGTTGATTAAAATTCACAACCCCAAGCCCAAGCCTAAACAACCTTGCCGGCCCTTGACATTAACTCCTCCTGCTTTAAAATACAATTAATGCTGTCTACAGCCAACCACACCACTATCTTATTTACCACCGCTTAAAACAAGCGGGGTAGGGTAGTGGTTGACATCCACCCTCCCCACCGGGAGGTTTTTTTATAAATACAAAATGAACGATTTAGACAAACTTCGCCATTCATGCGCCCATCTTTTAGCCGCCGCCGTGGTTTCTTTGTGGCCTGATGCCAAACCAACCATCGGACCGGTAATCGACGATGGTTTTTACTATGATTTTGATTTGCCTCAGCCGATCTCGCAAGCAGACCTGCCAAAAATCGAAAAGCGCATGAAAAAAATCGTCAAAAACTGGTCCAAGTTTGAAAAGCAGCAACTTTCCTGCCAAAAGGCCCGCCAGCTTTTTAAAAACAATCCCTTCAAACTTGAACTAATCGATGAGCTTCAAAAAGACAACCAGCCCATCACCGTCTACAAATCAGGTGATTTTATCGATCTGTGCCGAGGCGGACACATAGATAAGCCCAACAAAGCAATCAAGCACTTCAAGCTTCTTTCAGTTGCCGGCGCTTACTGGCGCGGCGATCAAAAAAACAAAATGCTAACCCGCATCTACGGCACCTGCTTTTTTACTCAAGAAGAACTCGACCGCTACCTTGCCCAGCTTGAAGAGGCTAAAAAACGGGACCATAAAAAACTTGGGCCCCAGCTAGATTTATTTACCTTTTCCTCCCTTGTCGGCCCCGGCCTGCCGCTTTGGACGCCCAAAGGCACCCTTATCCGCAGCCTCCTGGACAACTTTGTCTGGCAACTTCGATCCCAAAAAGGCTACCAAAAAGTCGTTATTCCCCACATTACCAAAAAAGACCTCTATGAAAAAAGCGGCCACTGGCAAAAATTTGCCGATGAATTGTTTAAAATCAAAACCCGCGAAGGCCACCTGCTGGCCTTAAAGCCCATGAACTGCCCCCACCACACCCAAATTTACGCCAGCCGCCAAAGAAGCTATAAAGAACTGCCCCAACGCTACGCCGAAACTACCATGGTCTATCGCGACGAACAAACCGGCGAGCTTGGCGGCTTAACCCGAGTTAGATCCATTACTCAAGATGATGCTCATGTCTTTTGCCGTTTTAATCAAATAGAGTCAGAGATCTCTTCAATCTGGGACGTCGTCAACACTTTTTACAAAACTTTTGACTTCCCGCTTCAGGTTAGGCTTTCTTTCCATGATCCTAAAAGCTTCGATAACTACCTTGGCACCCCTCAACTTTGGCAACAAGCCGAAAAAATCATCCGCCAAATCGCCCAAAAAAACACCCAGGATTTTTCGATAGCCGCCGGTGAAGCCGCTTTTTACGGCCCTAAAATCGATTTCATCTCCCGCGATTCGCTCAACCGCCAATGGCAGGTAGCTACCATTCAGCTTGACATCAATATGCCCGAAAGATTCGACCTTTTCTGCATCAATGAAAAAGGTGAAAAGGAAAGGGTGGTTATGATTCATGCCGCCATCATGGGCTCGATCGAAAGGTTTATCGGCATCCTTATCGAACACTTCGCCGGTGCCTTCCCCACCTGGCTGTCTCCTGAACAGGTCTGGGTCCTGCCGATAAGCGACAAGCACAATCAATACGCCGATAACATCTTTGATCAACTCCAATCCCGCTCCATCCGCTCAGTCTTAAAAACCGAAGGCTCGCTTAACCGCCGGCTTCGTTTCTTCCAAGAAGCCAAAATTCCCTATGCTATAATAATAGGCGACAAAGAAATGGAAAATCAACAAATATCAATCCGCACCCGCCAGGGAAAGCAACTTAATAACATAAACCTTGAATCTTTTCTTGCAGACCTCCAAGCCGAAATCGACCGCAAATCAGCCAAGTTAAGCTGTTAAACCCTAATGAATAAACGCCTTTACCACCGCATCAATCATCAAATTAAAGCCAATCAGGTAAGAGTTATCGACGCCGAGGGCAAGCAAATCGGAATCTTGTCATTGCCCGAAGCCCTCAAACTAGCCCAGCAACAAAACGTTGATCTGGTCGAGATTACTTCCAAAGCCAAACCCCCAGTCTGTAAACTCATAGACTACGCCAAGTTCAAATACCTAGAAGCTAAAAAACACAAGAAATCCAAGGTCAAATCAAAAGACCTAAAAGAAATTAGATTAACCCCATTTATTGGCCAAAACGACCTTAATCGGCTTTGCCAGCGGGCGGCTGAGTTTATGGAAGAGGGACATAAAGTTAAAGTTGTGGTAAAATTTACAGGTCGAACTATTAACTATAAAGATTTCGGCCATAAAACCTTGCAAAAGGTTCTTGAAAATTTACAAGATACGGCCGTGGTGGAACAGCCGGCCAAATTAATCGGCCGCCGGCTAATAACCACCCTGGGGCCAAAAAAGAAATGAAGACACCAACCAAAACCAAACTAAAATCAAAAAAATCATTTTTGAAGCGCTTTAAGGTGACCAAAACCGGCAAAGTTCTTCACCGAGTTGCTTTTGGCAATCACTTAATGCGTAAAAAATCCAAAAGCCAAAAAAGGCGCTACAAAAAACTAGCCCTGCTTAAAGGTGTTTGGGCTAAAAAGGTAATAAAGTATTTAGGAGTTTAACTACAATGACTCGTGTTAAAACCGGAATCATCAGGCGGCGCCGTCACAAAAAAATCTTGAAAGCCGCCAAAGGCTACCGCATGACTCGCCATCGGCTTTACAAAGTCGCCCACGAGGCTGTTTTGCACGCCGGACAATATGCCTTTGCCGGCCGCAAGCTTCGCAAACGCCAATTTAGGCGCTTATGGATTACTCGATTAAACATCGCTCTGCGTCAAGTCGGCACTAAATACTCTGAATTTATTAACAAGCTAAAAAAACAAAACATCAACTTAAACCGCAAAACCTTATCTGAAATGGCCGTAAACCAACCCGAAGCTTTCAAAAAACTAGTCCAAAGCATCACTGCCCACAAATAACTCTTTCTTACCTTTCTCCCAAATCACTATCAGCTCCCGATAGGTTTAATACACCAAAGGCTTACAGGGTCTCTAATTCCTCCAAAGCTTTTCTAAAAACTTCCACTCTCACATCTTCTGGCCTGACTCCATATCTCCATGGAATAAAATTATTTAATACACTCATTATTTCAACTAAACTTTGCACCTGTTCATCTATCACGTATCTACCTCCCTCACCTAACCCCACCAATCCTTTCCGCTTTAACACCTCCCACAAAACCAAATTTGTTATCTCTACCCTCGCCATCGCCTCATTAATTTCGCGGGAAGGAACCGCCTGTTGTGCCTACTCCACTGCTTGCCTGATCCACTGATTAAAAGCTAACCTTTTCCCAAACACCGCCAATCTTGGCGCATGTAATTTTTTTACCACACACCATCTCTCACACAAAGGTAATGACAACAACATCTTCGGCAATCCTTCCCACACCTGCTCAATAAACTGTTGCAATAATATTTGCCGCTCTCTTTGCTCTCCATCAACCTGTCTAAGTTGATCTATCATATATCAATATATTAACAAAGTGCTTCTAATCCCCACCGCCAAATGCTCAGGTCGCGATACATTCTTGGTTCTGGTTCAGGGTTGAAATTAGAACTTACCTCTCAGGAATGGTGTTTTTGTCATTTGATCATGCGAATTTTCCGCCACAGGCGGATATAACCTCGCCGAAGGCGGGTGTATCTTGCCAAAGGCGGAACCGCCTCTGGCGGGCGATATTTGGTATTCGAATTTTCCACTACGGTGTCGGTGTCACCGTGGCAGTCGGGGTGGGAGTTAATACCGCAGTCGGCGTCGGCGTCGGGGTATCTGTCGGTTTTGGCGTTGGGGTCGGCTCGTCCCAATCCCGCTTAACCGCCAAACGCAGATAATTTTCAGCCCGGCCGCCGCCTTTTAACTCGACCTCGATCTTTATCTGCCTCCGGCCGTCGGCTAAATACAAATCAGCCTCGTACCTTTTTTTATCCTCCTGCCACTCTTTCCGCTGATCACCATCAACCAACAGCCTAACTCTCTCAATCCCCCTTGACGTTAGCACCTTAAACTTTAAGTTAATATCATTCTGGTCAATCCTTTGCTTATCAGAATACTCATCAAAATTAATAAGCACTTTATCGTCGCAGTACTCTTTTGGCACCTTGTACCTCTCATCAGTCTGGGAAGCAATCCAAGCATCAATCCCCTCCTGCCATCTATTCTTGCCATCCTTGCTCAGCGGATCGCTTTCCCTTAAAATAACCGCTTCTTTTTCTACATACTCGCCGGCCGCCACCAGCGCCTCGCCGGCCAGTTTGTTGGGATCGCCTTTGCACACCTTAATCCTTGTATGGATCGGGTCTTTGCCTATCGGTTCCGTACCTTTAATAAAATAATCCTTTCTTGACAAAAAGCCATCATGGGCTGGATAGCCGGATATAACATCCACTTCTTTTTCGACCACTTCATCCGGTTTTTCAAACTGCTGAACCGGCAAGTCCTTTAACTTTTCCAAAATAATCCTCCGCCAAATCGGCGCCGCCCCGGTCACCCCAGAGGCTATCCGCTTCATCGATGAGTTGTCATTGTTTCCTACCCAAACCCCAACCAACACCTTAGGCGTCCAACCGATCGTCCAGTTATCCCGCTTGTCATTAGTCGTCCCAGTCTTAACCGCCACCTGGTGTTTGGCAATATATATGGCGCTCCGCCGGCCAAAGGTTAATAATCTAGCTGTATTATCAGATAAAATCGAGTTTATCAAAAAAGCCACTCCGGCCGAAATCACCCGCTGCCGCTTCTCTGGCTTAAACCGCTCGACCACCTGCCCATTGACATCCTTAATCTCTAAAACCGCCTGCGGTTTCACCTTGTATCCGCCGTTAGCAAACACGCTATAGGCCTCGGCCAAATCCAAAAGCCTGACCTCGCCGCCGCCCAATGTTACTGACAAGCCAAATCTTTTCAAATTCTTAGTCGTCGGCGCCAGCGTTGCCAGGCCCAAATCAGCCGCCGTATTCAGCATTTCTTTTATTCCCACTCTAGCCAACAGCTTCACCGCCGGTATATTCAACGAGCTGCCCAAAGCGGTTCTTAAAGACACCGGGCCATGAAATTTGCCGTCATAATTAACCGGTTTGTAATCCTTGCCCCCTTCCGACACAAACACCGTCGGCGCATCAACGATCATTTTTGATGGGTACATTCCCTGCCTAAACGCCGTCGCATAAGTTACCGGCTTTATCGCCGAACCGGGCTGCCTTAAGGCTAGCGTTACATTATACTGGCCGTCATAATCATCAGCAAAATAGTCATAAGAGCCAACCATAGCTAAAACCTCCCCGGTTTCAGGATCAACCACCACCACTCCGGCGTTGGTGATATTGAATCTGCGAACCTTTTCTATCTCATCCTTAACCGCTTTCTCGGCAAACTCCTGCAGTTTATAATCCAACGTCGTCGTCACCCTAAAGCCGCCTTTTAAAACCCTTTCCTCGCCGTATTTTTTGGCCAACAGCTCCCGCACATACATAACAAAGTGGGGCGCCCTTAAAACATTGCCCCTAATCTTAAATCCAACTTCCTGATCATAAGCCTTTTTAGCTTGATCTTTAGTTATATAACCATCCTCGACCATCCGTTTTAGCACGTGCTTTTGTCTGGCTTTTAGCAGCTTAAAATTCTGCGAGTATCTAGTCGGTGACTGGGGCAGACCGGCTAAAATCGTACTCTCGGCCAAGTTTAAATCCTTAACCTCTTTGCCAAAATACTGATAAGCCGCCGCCTTGACTCCCCAAGCCTGCCCTCCATACGGCGCCTCGTTTAAATACATCTGGAGTATCTCATCCTTGCTGTATTTTTTTTCTATCTGAACCGTTAGTATCAGCTCTTTAATCTTGCGCGGCAGCGTTCTTTCTGAAGACAGTAAAACATTTTTAACCAGCTGCTGAGTCAAAGTCGATCCTCCCTGAACCTGGCCGAAAAAAACTGTTTTGACAAAGGCCCGAACAATCCCTTTCAAATCAAACCCTGGATGTTTATAGAAATTCTGATCTTCGGTGGCTATCGTCGCTTGGCGCAAAAACAGCGGCACCTCGTCCAATCGAACCGGCTCCCGATTCTCATCGGCGTACAAACTGTACAAAAGCACCCCGTTCCGATCAAATATCTGCGTCGAGTAGCCTTCTCGGCGTTGGACTTTGTTGGGATTAGGCAAGTCTTTGGCATAATAAGCAAACAGGGCCGAAATTCCCAAAAACCCCAATAAAACGCCAACCAGACTTAAGGATAAAAAGATTAACAAGACCTGCGACCACCTTAGCCTTGGCAAACTCAGCTTGCTTCTTCGCCGGCGCCTTAAGCTTCGCCTCTTTTTGCTTTTTTTAAGCGACTCGCGGTTCCAATCATAACTGACATACATACAATCATTTTACCAACCAATCGCTTGATTAATCCAGTCCCAAAACCTTAGCGGGCAAAACAGCTTACCCTAGCGCTTGTTTTAACTCTTCTGCCCCGATTCCAAGCCTCTACCCAAACAGAATACCAACCGGGGCCGGCTAACCTCACCCCTCTTGAAAAACTCACCCTATTCAAAGACCGGTTTCGCCAATAAATAGACCCTAATCGATACAAGCGCCCCCTGCCGCTTGCCTTTATTACATAAGTCGGGTTCCACTGGCTAGTCCTAAAAACCACCCTAGCTTGGTAATAGCCGCCGCCGCGTTTAATAAAGCGGCAGCTTGGACGGCCGATAAAATAAAAACCTCGCCTGGGCGGGGTAGGGGTCGGCCTTCTAACCACCCGGGTCGGGACCGGAGTCAAAGTCGGAGTTGGTTTTTTTGCTCGCGTCGGCGCCGGTGAAGCTGGGACCACCTTCCCAGGGTAAACATTCGACATGCTCTCATTGCCGCCGAACATATACTTAAAGACATCATTTACCACCTCGCCTACATAGCGCCAGCTAGCTCCGTTATCCTTGCTCTCATAAAAGCCAATGCCCCGTCCGCTGCTGGCATAATTGCCCACATTAACCATTATGTGGCCTGAATTATTCGGATCAATTCCTATAGACCTGACATAATAATATCGGCATAAACTTTCATTATTCGGCAAAACCTCTCTTTTGCAGTCAACCCCGGCCAGCCTTACCACAAAATCTTTGTACGAAAACCACCTCCACTTAAATCTCCGGTAATCATCCTGCGACCAGTCAGTGTCAACCCTTCTGCCTAAAAAGTAACTGCCAACACCCCCCAGCCAAACGGTTTTATTGCCAATATCTAAGTATCCGCTTGTTAAAAAGGCGCTCTTATGAGAACTGCGGGGCAGTCCCACTAAGCTTTTCCATCTCCCCCCTCTATTAGTGCTTATCAAGGCCCCATAATCAGACACCACCATCACTCCTTTATTTTGCCTGTCAATCACCACGTCCCTAACATACATCGTCGATAGATTGGGAACCGGCACCGTCCAGGTATAGCCCTCATTATAGCTGTAAAGCAGCCGCGACGGCAGCCAACTGGGCCCAGGGCCTCCTATCCTGGCATTAGGATCGATCTTGACATTTTCTTTAAAAGAAACAAACACCACCGGTTTATCGCCGTTTAATATCTTAATTTTTTCAACCCGCACCTTGCCCTTCATCGGGATTAAGGCTATTTTTTCTACCTTGTTGTTCCATCGGCGCACATACAGCCCATCCTCTGTTCCGATAAACCAGCTTCCGGATCCTCCGGGGAAACTAGCAAAAGCGGTTACTTTCTTTCCCAACAACTGCCGAGCCTGTGAAGCGCTTCCAGCTCCCCCGCCCCGTGAACCCCTAGAAACAACAAAAACAGATGGTCTCTTAACAATCAATTTCTGCCACACCCCCCAGCCAACCAAACCAATCACCCCGACTGCGCTGATAACCACAAAAACTCTCCGCAAACCCTTAAAATCAACCAAACTATCCATGTTTTAAATCTATATCAACTCCACCGCTTTTGTCAAATCAGCTGTCTTGATATAATTATCACAGCTATCATCATTACTAACTTTCACCTGTATCTGCCCGCTATGAAAAAACAACTTGGCCAGCTCTTCACCCTAGACTTCTATCAAATTAAGCACAACCTAACCTACCGCCGGCTTCGGCAAATCATCAAACAAACCTGCCACGCAGAAGGATTGACGATTATTAAAATGACCGGCTGCCGCTTCGCTCCTCATGGTGAATCAATCGTGGCCATCCTAAAGGAGTCTCATTTCGCCGTTCATACTTGGCCAGAGCACAACTTTATCTCCTTTGACATCTACACCTGCACTCCCAACTTTGACATTAAACCCATCTTCAATCGCCTTAAACAAATATTCAAACCTAAAAGCATTACCCTCCACCATATTGTCCGAGGCCAAGTTTAATTACCTAAACAAGCGCTCTACCATCAAAAAATCAGTTACATTATCATCACTATCTTGTAAATTTCCCTCAATTATCCCTAAATCATACAAATCGCTTAAAACTTTTGGCCCCAAAATGGCGGTATCTGCATCGATCTTGCCCCCCGCCAAAGCCTCCGCGGCCTTGGCTGTATCAATTAACTCCCCCCTGCCTGCAATCTGCTTTAATCGCGGATATTTCAAACTTAAGTTTTTCCGGCACTGCTTAAAAACCTGGGGATGGGCCATAACCGCTTTTATTTTGCTTGCCTCCACCTCCGGCCTTTTCATTAAAAAATGCCTAATCTGAATTCCAAATCTTTCCTTTATCCGAAACTTGTATTTGGCCATCGCTGTTATCGACTCTTCCACCACCCCGCCGTTGGCGTTCTGGATCGCAAACAAGCCGTAATCCACCTCTCCCTCCCATAAAGCCTTCAAGACTCTTTCAGTTGTGTACAAATACTTCACGCCCCAGCTGCCAACTCCATGCCGCCGGATATAATCCATCAAGGCCTCCTCGTTAAAGCTTCCCCGACCGCCTTGAATCCCAAACACAACCTCTCCCGGCTTAACTTGCTCAGGCAGCAACTGATGAAACAGTTTATCGTACGCTTCTCCCAACTTAATCCGCATCTGCTTGGTATAAGGGTTAAATCTCTGCAAATCTAGAAACAACTGCCAGCTGTCGTTCACCGTTTGTTCCATCACCTCCCTTAATTTTCGGGCTCCCACCGTGTCAATCACCGTCGGCTCCATTCCAAACTCAGCTAATAACCGCCCAACAAAATGGGCCACCCCCTGTGAAAAAGCCGCTAAACGATCATGCTCCTTGGCCGTCAGCTCCACCACCCGCAAACCTTTCGACTCAAAATAACTTTTCCAAAATCGATACGCTTGATCTTTAGACCTAAACCTGTCCATCACCCACGGCAAGCCTCTAAAACCATCCTTGCTGCTGTCCGGCCCAAACATCGGATGGTTTAATATGGCTTGAACTCGGCCATCCTTTAAATGCTTGCTCAACACCTCCTCAGGCCATTTTTTCACCGACAACACGTCCATAATGACATGCCTGTCATCAAAATACTTCATATGCTCTTTAATCACCTGGCCGAAAGTTGAAATCGGCGTGCAGTAAAACAGCGTATGGAACCCGCCCTCAAACCTGCTCTTAAACACCTCTTTAACATCCCTGGCTACTTTGACATGGGAGCCCAAACTAAACTCTCTTTTTCTTATCCCACTGCGCCGGTAGACAATAATCTCCTCAAAATCATCCTTAATCAAACGATAAAGCGTTTGCCCAAACCGCCCAAACCCAATAATCGACACTGTTTTTTGCTCTCTCATAACCATTTATTCTATCAAACCAGCTTACTTCGCCTATAAAACACTTGCTTATAAAAAGGCACTAAGGATTGTCTATTGGCAGCTTTGGCTTTATAATAACTCTATGGTTGCCACCGATGAAAAAACCATCGATCAAGTCCTAAACAGAGGCGTGGCCGAAGTTCTGCCTTCAAAAGAAGAACTAAAAAAACTGCTTGCCTCCGGTAAAAAAATCCGGCTTTATCTAGGCGTTGATCCAACCGGTTTCGAACTCCACCTAGGCCACAGCCTAGCCTTGCGCAAACTCCAACAATTCGCCGACCTAGGCCATGAAGTCATCCTTCTTTTGGGCACCTTTACCGGCATGATCGGCGATCCGACCGGCAAAGACCAAGCCAGACAGCCGCTAACCTTCGATCAAATCAAACAAAACATGGCCGACTACAAACGCCAAGCCGGCAAAATCCTTGATTTTTCTAAAGTCAAAATCAAATACAACCACACTTGGCTGGCTAAACTAAACTTCGAAGACGTCGTTAAACTGGCCAGTCATTTCACCGTTCAGCAGATGATAGAAAGGGACATGTTCCAACAGCGCCTCAAAGCCAACAAGCCGATTCACCTTCATGAATTCTTCTATCCTTTAATGCAAGGCTATGACTCGGTAGCTATGGATGTTGACCTAGAAATCGGCGGCACCGACCAAACCTTTAATATGCTGGCCGGCCGAACTCTTATGAAAAAACTCAAAAACAAACAAAAATACGTCCTTACCATACCCCTGCTTCTTGGTTTGGACGGCCGTAAAATGAGCAAAACTTGCCAAAACTACATCTCCCTAACCGATTCACCAAAGGACGTTTACGGCAAAACCATGCGCCTTAACGATGAACTAATCATTAGCTGGTTCGAGCTTTTAACTAACCTGCCCCAATCCCAACTCGATCAACTTGACAGCGACATCAAATCCGGCCGGCTAAACCCCATGGAAGCCAAAAAACGCTTAGCCTTTGACCTCACTGCTTGGCTGCATGGCCAAGACGAAGCTGAAAGGGCCCAGCTGGAGTTCGAACAAGTCTTCCAAAAAAACCAACTGCCCCAAAACCTAACCGTTGTTAAACTGCCCCCCGGCCGATACAGCCTTATCAACCTGCTCAAAAAACTGCCATCCAATTTATCCTCCCGCCAGATTAAAAACCTGATAAGCCAAAAAGCTGTTAAAATAAATCAGCAACCGGTTACCAACCCCAACCAAGTCATTACCTTGGACAAAACTGCCGCTCCGATCGTCGTCCGGCTTGGCAAACTGCTTTTTTTCCAAATCAAAACCACCCATGAAGCTTAAAATCAAAAGAAAAGCCATCATCAAAACCTTCGTCCTTTTAACCGCTATCCTCATGATCCTTTCATTAGTAATAGCCTCGATCGTCCCCTTTTTAAATGGCTTCTAAAAACCCATCCCAGCCTTCTCTTGATACCCCTGTTAAAGATTTATACCTTATCGGGCCGGCTCTAGCCAAGCGCTTTAATAAACTGGGTGTAAACACCCTTAAGGACCTCTTTTATCTTTTGCCCAATCGCTGGGAAGACCGCCGCCTAACCCCGCCCAGCCGCCTTCAACCCCAAACTAAAGTCGCCATCAAAGGAGCCGTCCAATCAACCCAAACCATCCGCAGCCGAAGGGGCTTGTCTTTGCAAATACTTCACATCATTTATCAAAACCTGCCTGTCCAAGTTGTTTTTTACAACCAGCCATATCTTATAAAAACCCTTAAGCCCGGCAGTCAGGCGGTTTTTTGGGGCAAAATCGACAAAGACATAAGCGGCTTTCGGCTGGAGGCCGCTGGTTATGAAATCATCCAAAACGGCAAACCTTTAATCCACTCGCTCAAAATCGTACCCATATACCCTGAAACCAAGGGTCTGACCAACAAGCAAATCCGCCGAGTCATTAATTTTTACTTAACTAAATTCGCCTCTTTACTGCCGCCGGAGTTTCTGCCGGCCTTTATCCTCACTGCCCAAAAATACCCCTCCTACCCCCAAGCTTTCTTCCACCTCCACGCCCCGACATCAACCGCCCAAGCTCAACAAGCCAAACAAAGATTTTTGTTTGAAACCTTACTTGTCTACCAGATAAACACCGCCGTCAAGCAGGCCCAATGGCGCCAAAAACGGCCGATCTTTTCTTTAACAGCCGGCATCGCCGCCAAACTGCCAAGCTTAATACAAAAATCAAGCCGCCTAACCCTCTCCCCCTCGCAGAAAGACAACCTAACCACCATTCTCACCAGCATGCAGGCTAAAAAACCTATGAACAGGCTCCTTCTGGGGGACGTTGGCTCCGGCAAAACCCTGGTCGCCGCCGGGGCCGCTTGCGCCGCCCACCTAGCCGGCTACCAAACCATCCTTATGACCCCAACCGAGGTCTTAGCTCAACAAACCTACCAAAAATTCACCTCCTACCTGCCATCTGATATAAACATCAGCCTGCACACTCAATCCAACAAGAAAAAGGGTGATGACTGGCACATCCTCATCGGCACCCATGCTCTTTTGTTTAGGTCCCAGCCAAAAACAGTCGGCCTGGTTATCATCGATGAACAACACCGCTTCGGCGTTAGACAGCGCACCAAGTCAATCGACACCGATCCTACTCCGCATGTTCTAACTATGTCAGCCACCCCTATCCCGCGGACCCTGGTTCTCACCCTTTTCGGCCACTTAGATGTTTCCTACCTGGAACCTTTGCCCGACCAAATCAAAAACACCACCACCCACCTGCTAAGGCCCGAACACTTGGCCAAAGCCTATCAATGGATAATCGACCAAGTCAATCAATTTGACTGCCGAGCCTTCATCGTCACCCCCCTGATAGAAGACTCAGCTCACGAAACCATGAAAGACATCAAGGCCGTCACCTCGCTTTACCGCCAACTAACTTTAAAATTTCCCGCCTTTTCCAACTTCGGCCTCCTGCACGGCCGGCTTAAGCCAAAAGAAAAAGAACAAATAATCAATCAGTTTAAAACCGGCCAAGTTAAAATCTTAATCAGTACTTCTGTTATCGAGGTCGGCATCGATATCCCCCAGGCCAACATAATTTTAATAGAAGGAGCTGAACGCTTCGGCCTAGCTCAACTCCACCAACTGCGGGGCCGGGTAGGGCGGTTGGGCCAAAAATCATACTGTCTTCTGGCCCCTACTAAATTTACTTCCAGTATCTACAAACGCTTAAAGCTTTTAACCCGCATTCACTCCGGTCATCAACTGGCCGAATGGGATTTGAAACTGCGCGGCCCCGGCCAAATTTTCGGCTTGGCTCAACATGGATTTCCTAAAGAGCTTTTTCCCCTGCTAAACGACATCAAACTTACCCACCAAGCCAAGCTTTATGCTCAAAAAATCGCTCCACAACTATCTTCTTATCCCAACTTGCAAGATTACCTAAACCAGGTTAAAATTAAAGACATCTCTTTTACCTAAAGAATTAATTAGTCAAATTAAAAATTTCAAATTAAAAGCTACATTGTATGCCTCCAGTACCAAAACGCAAACACTCTACCAGCCGCAAGGGTAAGCGCCGCGCCGCCCTAAAAATCAGCTTGCCGCCAACCGCTCGCTGCTCACACTGCAAATCTCCAAAACACACCCATCAAGCTTGTCCCACTTGCGGCCGCTAACTTTAATGAAGACTCCACATGACCCCCGTCATCGCTGGCGCTTGAATATGTTCAAGCTTTTATACCAATACTCATTCCAGCCAGACAACCCGGAAATCAGCCAGCCCATCCTGCCGATCATCAAATCTTTTACCACAATCGATAAGATGATTACCAAACACGCCCCAGAGTGGCCTTTGGATAAAATTAATAAAGTTGATCTGGCTATTTTGCGCCTGGCTGTCTATGAGCTCTTAACTCAACACGCTCCCTACAAAGTCATCATCGACGAAGCCGTAGAAATCGCCAAACAATACGGCAGCGACCGATCCCACGCTTTCATAAACGGCGTCTTAGGCCAGATAGTCAGCCAAGAAAAGTTAAAATTAATTACAGTTCCTCATGAAACAAAAACCAAATCTTGACCAGCTGGAAAAAATCCTTGGCATTCATTTCCGCAACCAAAACCTTTTACTCACCGCCCTTACTCACCGCTCTTTCATAAACGAAGCCAACAAAAACATCAGCTCCAACGAACGCATGGAGTTTTTAGGAGACGCCATCTTAGAGTTTGTAGTTTCTGATTATCTCTACAAAACTTTCAAGGACCAGCCGGAAGGCAACCTAACCACCCTAAGATCCAAAATCGTCTGCACCAAAACCTTAAGCCAAAAAGCCAAACAGCTTAACCTTGGCTCCTTCCTTTTACTTAGCCGGGGCGAAGAATCAGGCGGCGGCCGGGACAACCCCAACCTGCTGGCTGATTTATTTGAGGCCATCATCGGAGCTATTTACCTAGACCAAGGCCTAAAAACCGTCTCTGATTTCATCCACAAACACCTACTGGCTGATTTTTCCAACCTGCCTGATCTTGACAGCATCAAATCGGCCAAAACCCTGCTTCAAGAACTTCTCCAAGAAAAATTTAAGCAGGCGCCTGTCTACAAAGTCATTGAAGAGAAAAAAGACCAGGAAGCTGCCGACCATTTTACCGTCGGTGTTTATCTGGGCGACAGGCTTTTAGGAATAGGGCAGGGCAAAAATAAAAAAGCCGCCCAGGAAGCCGCCGCCCGCAGCGCCTTAGCCAAAATAAGCTAAAAACCAAAAAAAACAAACCTAAACCCCTCGCCCCACAAGCTAACCACACACAAACCAAACCCCTCCCCGCTCTTTCCACCCCCCAAACTCCCGAGGTTGTATAGGAATAATCAACCTCCGAGGTTGATTATTCCTATACAACCTCGGAAAGGTTAAAAAAACAAGGGAAAAGGGGTAGGTTAAAAAAAGATTTATCTTCCCCAATAAACAAAAAACCAACAAAGATGGCACTATCACACTCTAGAGTGTGATAGTGTTAACATGCTAAAACGTTTTTTTCATGCCCTCCCACTAACGATCCCGGATCGTCATACATGCCGATCCGGGATCGAAGATCTGAAAAGATTACTCCCTCCTTTCGTTCCCGGAATTGGATAGTTTAAGATTTGACATTTGAGTGTTGAGATTTGAGTTTTCTTCATCACGTTCCGGGAACGGTTATCGGGTTGGATTTTTCACTCTCCTGGTTTCCAACCTCTGAGGATGATATACCTAACAAACCTCGGGTTACACCCGAGGATTGTTAGGAAATATCAACCGTCCGAGGATGAAAACCTGCTTTTACCTCTCTCCCAATTTCTCCCCCACCGCAGGTGAAAAGTTTAGTATTTGTTATTTAGAATTTA
>JAADGY010000100.1 GCA_013152165.1 bacterium | reverse complement strand
ATGATGAGGCTTCAATCGGCTACAACGCCGCTTTGATTGCTAAAACTCTGCACGATCAAAACCATCGCTTCTTGCCGGTTTACACCTTGACTTTAAACGGCTCAGACTGGAAACAGCCGGTTAACATCTATGCCAACGCAGTAATCTTTAGGCTTTTTGGGCCTTCAACCTTCAAGTTCAAACTAACCTCGCTTCTATTTATTTTCCTCTCAGCCTTTTTTATTTTTCTTACCCTTAAAAAACTAAAATTTAGCTTCTACACATCGCTTGCCGGCACTATCTTTTATCTTTTAAATCCGGGAGTTTACATAAACTCGCGCTTAGGGTTGGAAAACGTTTCCCTTTTGCCTTTTATTGCTCTTTGGCTTTATCTTTTAGTTAGCTATTTTAAAAACCAAAAGCCAAGATATCTAAGCCTAGCCGGCTTGGTTTTGGGCCTGTCTTTTTATTCATACAAGGGTATGCAGCTTTTTGTTTGGCCGTTGGCAATAGCCTCGATTATCTATATTCTTTATCTTGATAGGAAAATAAACTTTAAGACCGTCTTAAAATTCATTATTCCTTTTAGTCTGCCCCTGTCATTCATTCCCCTTTGGCAAATAAAATACGCCGGGGCCGTTTTAAACGCCAGCCAATCCAGCTCTGTTGATTTTTTCCAAGCGGTTTACAAGTATTTATCAGTTTATAATCCGGCGGTTTTATTTGTCTCTTCTGACAAGCTTTTGATTCACTCAACCCAAATCCACGGCATGATGCTTTTGGTTTTTTTACCCCTTCTTATCATCGGCCTTGGCAAAATTAAACCACAAGCTATCAAAATCCTAATCATTAGTTCCTTAATCCTGCTTCCTCTACCAATAACCTTGACCAACTCCATCGGCCGTACCAGCCGGCTGTTAGTTCTAATCCCATTTTTTTCGCTTATCATCACCTATGGCTTTGCCTATCTTGTCCGCCTGAGAAAAACAATTTTTATTCCTGCCCTTGTGATTGTTTTAGCCTTGATTAATTTTGGCCATTTCTTTATCTTTTACCAAACCGCCTACCCGCAACTTTTAAGAAGCAAACTGCCAACCGACAATTTAAAATCAGCCATGGCCAATCTGTCCCGATCGGCAAAAGCCAACAATCTAAATCCGGTTATTGATAAAGATCTCTTTTTAAATTATAAGCCTCAAGTTAATTTTTATACCCAAATCTACTTTGCCGATAAGCAGCCGGCTATCATCGACCTAAATAAAGCCAAGCCCGGCTTAAATGATATTATCTTAACCAATCGCAAAGGTGATAGGTCACTGGCTGTCCAAGAAGCTATCAAGGCTAGGTATTCAGGCAACCCTACCTTGTATTTAATTAGGTTAAAATAGGCTTATATGTTTAAACACACGCTTGTAATCCCGGTTTACAACAATCTTGATCTTCTTAAAAAATTCTTGCCCGGTAATTTAAAATATCCATGGGACGAGGTCATCATCGTTGATGATGGTTCCAAAGATGAAAGCTCCACTTGGCTTCAG
The DNA here is from genome assembly GCA_013152165.1 of bacterium. Taxonomy (GTDB): domain Bacteria; phylum Patescibacteriota; class Microgenomatia; order JAADGY01; family JAADGY01; genus JAADGY01. The sequence continues at coordinate 4,019 of JAADGY010000100.1, read as the reverse complement.
CAAACCTATCCAGACATCACTGTTATCAGGCATCATACAAACCAAGGTTTTATCAAAAGCGTTAACCAAGGCTTTAAAAAAACCAAGAGCGATATTGTCACTTTGCTAAACAGTGACGTTTTGCTTAAAAACAACCCCATACCTGTTCTTAATCGATTTTTCAAAGCCAAGCCAAAAGCCTTTGCCGTTTCTTTTAATGAACCCCAATACAGCTATGCTGTTTCGGACTGGGACGGGCTGTTTGGCCACCAAGTCGGGCCAAAATCAACCAAGCCCCACCAATCTCTTTATGCTTCCGGCGGCAGCAGCGCCTTTGTCAGGTCGATTTGGCTAAAGCTTGGCGGCTTTGATCCTATTTACCAGCCGTTTTATTGGGAAGATGTTGATATCTCTTGGCGGGCCAAGCAAGCCGGCTACCAAATCTGGTGGCATCCCAAAATCATCGTTGACCACCAACACGAATCAACCACCAGCCAATCACACAACCAAAAATACAAAACCTTTATCATTGAAAGAAACCGGCTTATCTTTACTTTGCGCCATTTCTGGCAAACGCCAAAAAGCAGGGAAATAATAAAATATTTGATTGCTAGGTGCATGAAGCATCCAGGTTATACTAAGGTTGTCTATGGGGCCGTTAAAAGACTTTTTTTCTAAGCACAAACTATTGCTGGCTATTTGGTTTATCATTTTGGTTTTCGTCGGTTTATCGGCTCGATACGTTATCAACAACGATCTTTATTTCCACACTGATCTAGCTAGGGACTTTTTGGTTCTTGATGAGATAGTTAAAACCAAAAGGCCAACCTTAATCGGCCCGCGCTCCGGCGGAATACAAGGGGTGTTTCATGGACCCTTATGGTTTTATCTTAACTTGCCGGCTTTTGTTATAGGGCAGGGCAATCCCGTAATCGTCGCCTGGTGGTGGGTCATTCTCAACTTTATTTATATTCTGGTCATTTTTTTGGTTACCTTCAAGCTCAGCCGACATAAACTGACCGCTGGCTTTGCTGCTTTGTTAACCGCCATTATCGGCATCCAGTATACTCATAACTTATTTAACCCCTTCGGGGCCGTGGCTTTATTCCCTATCTTTGTTTATCTTTTAGCCAAGTATCATAAAAGCTCTGAAGGTTTAAACTTGGCCTTGGCTTTATTTATTCTAGGTTTAATCTTCCAATTTCAAATGGCTTTTGCTGGCCCCATCATCATCTTAACTTTGACTTACTCACTCTATTTTAGCCTTTATAAAAAAAGACATAAATTGTCTCATCTTGGCTTATTCTTGGTCCTTATCATTCCTTTATTCACCTTCATCGCCTTCGATCTGCGGCATGATTTTCTCCAGCTCAGATCCGTTATCTTCTATCTAACCAATGGTTCTGGACAAACCGGTTGGTTTGGTTGGCCGTTTATTAAAGAAAGAGTTAAAGATGCGCTTTTATACGGCTGGAATCTGCTGCCTTACCCCACTTGGCTAACCTCTATAACCAGTTTGGTTTTTATAGCTTATCTTATCCTAAACAAAACCAAGTCTAAATTTGACGTTTTTTTCAAATTTTTCTTTTATTTTTACTTTGGTTATTGGCTTATGACCCTAGCTTACAAAGGCGGCATTATGCAGTATTACTACTGGCCATTCCAGTCGGCTGCAATTATTGTCTTTAGTTTGATTTTATGGCAGACAAACTTTCTCAAAAAACTAAGGTGGCTAATGATTGCAGTTCTTGTTATCGGCTACGCTGGTTTTATCCAGCAACAAAATCAAGAGTTTAATCGCTTCGCCGGCAAGGATACCAGTTCTTGGCGATTCTTACACCAATTAGCCAGGCGAGCTTATACTAAGGCCCCTAATAAATTTGGCTATTTTGTCTACACTCCCGACCTTTACGGCTACTCCCCCTTATATGCCATGACCTATACCCAAAAAGAGTATCCTGATAAGATCGCTGCCAGCTACACCAAATTGCCAACCACAGTTTTGGTTGTGGCTCCACCTCCAAAGGAAAAGCCTTATCTTAACGGTATCTATTGGCGGCGCGGTCAGTTAAAAATCACTACAGAACCGGATAAGATTCAAACATACGACAACGGTTATTTGGTTGAGTTTTACAGCCTAACCGATAACCAAATCAAACAGCCTGTAGACCAATTTCTTATTAAAGGTATATTCTTTAGATAATGATCTCAATCGTTATTATTACCTACAATAATCGTCAGTATTTAGACAAACTGCTTACCAAGCTATCATCTATACCTAAAAGCTGGCAGGTTATTATCGTCGACAACAACTCCGACCAAAAAACCAAAGACATACTTAAAAAATTTCAACCCCAAACCAACTTTAATATAATCTTTAACAAAAAAAACCGCGGCTTTGCCAAGGCCGTCAATCAAGCCGCCAAAGCCGCCAAAGGTAAATATCTATTGCTTTTAAACCCAGACCTTTTGATTACTCCTTCACAAATCCAATTCTTACTGGAGTTTGCTAAAAAACAACAAAAACTTGGCGCTGTAGTTCCCGCTCTTGTCACAACCGGCAACAAAATTCAGCCATCGATCTATCCTCTGCCATCTGTTTGGGGGGCGATAAAAGAGTTTGTTTTCGGCTTAAAACAAAGCTACCTGCCTTTTGTCCCCAAAACCAAAAAACCAATCAAAGTGCCGGCCGCTGTCGGCGCTTGTATGCTTATTCCTAAATCAGCTTGGCAAAAAGCCAAAGGCTTAAGCCTAAAATACTTTTTATATTTTGAAGATGTCGATTTTTGCCGCAAACTCAATCGCCTTGGCCTTCCCATTTGGTACCTGCCAAATATCAAAGTCAAACACATCATCGGCGAAAGCTCCCACCAGCAAACTAACAGACTCCTTCACCAAAGCGCCTCAATTTATTTTGGTAAAACCAAAAAACAAATCATTGATTTAATTATTCGGTTCGGCAACTTCATACCTGCCGGTCTCGCAAGTTTGGGCCTAGCTTGGCTAAAGCTAAAAATCACCATGAACACTTCCGGCTTCGCCGCTGATCAGGAGTATTTGGCCTGGCAAGCCTACAAAGCCTGGCAAAGCCATAACTTTTTCTTTACCGGCATGCCAGCCAGCATCGGCGGCTTTTTCATTGCTCCTTATTACAGCTACCTAAATGCCATAATTTTTAAACTACTAAACTTTAAGCCCTTAAGCTTGTTTGCCACTTCTTTTGCCTCCAACTTCATTACCTTGATAGCCATTTACTACTTGGCTAAAACTATTTTCAAAAAGCCACTGCCGGCTTATCTTTTGATGATGGCATTTGCCGTCTCCAAATACTCCAACGGCCTTTGGCCGGTTGACTGGCTCACATTAAGCGCGGTTTTGTTTTTAACCAGCTTGTGGTTTATATTTCAAAACCAACATAACAAGGCTTTGGCGTGGCTGTCTTTAAGTTTTTTTATCGGCGTTTCAGCCCATCCGTCATATCTGGCCATTATTCCATTTGTTTTGATTATGGCATCTTATCTCTTGGTTAAATCCAGCCTGCGATATCGCTTGATAAGTGTTGGTTTGGTTATTGCCAGCCTTTTGCCGTTGATTTTGTTTGATCTTAAGCACAACGGCCATAATTTAAGAGGGTTGTTGTCGATAGTAACCGACCAACAAAACCGGGGTGATTACCTGCAGGCAACCCCAACTCAATTCATCTGGGTGAGTTTAAAAAACAACTACTTCAAAGGCCTTGACATACCAATCTCGGCCGGTTTTGTTATTGCCATCATCGGACTTTTAAGCTTGGCCTATCTTATCAGGAAACATAAGGCTAGATACTACTTAGCTGCCACTTTTTTGTCTTTGGTTTTATTGATCGGATTGCCTCTTGTTTTAACCAAAACCGTTGACTATTATCTTTTGTATCCTGGTATCATGCTCTTTTTCATCACCTGGATCTTGATTTTAAAATCGATAAGTTTTTTGCCTGCACTTATTAAACATTCTACCTTTATCATTATCTTTGTTTTTTTTAGTTATTTGAGCTTTTCAAA
>JAADGY010000063.1 GCA_013152165.1 bacterium | reverse complement strand
AGTTAGAAAGTTCATAAAGTTCATAAAGCCTAAAGATAAAAGGGGCAGGGATAAAATTTTCAATTTTCAATGACCAATTTCCAATGAAATTCCAATTGTTCAATTTTCAAACCTAACCCATTTTCGATCCGGATCTTTTAGTGGATGAGATCCGGATTGGGAGCGGGGAAAATAATCCCTTAGCGGCCGGTGGCGATTGTTTATTTGCTATGATTAAATTAGTATGAAACGTTTGTTTGTGCCGCAGTCTGAAAATGAGCATCGACCTTTTTTGCTGCACGGCCGGGGGCTTTTGAGTGTAGTGTTTGTTTTGCTGGCGGTTTTTTTAGTTTATCCTCGAGTCTTAAGCTTGATCGCCACTCCAGCAGTTTTGGGAGAACAAAGCCAGATCAAGGGGCAGGAGATTGTGGAGTTGGTTAACCAGGCCAGATTAGCCAAAGGATTGCCAAGGTTAAGGCAAAACAGCCGGTTGGATGCGGCGGCCAAGCTAAAAGCCGAGGATATGATAACCAAGGGCTATTGGTCGCATAATAGGCCGGACGGACGGCCGCCTTGGTCGTTTTTGGAAAAGGCTGGATACGAGTACGAAGTAGCAGGGGAAAATTTGGCTAAGAATTTTAAACAATCCAAGGCAGTGGTGACTGCTTGGTTAAGATCTCCAGCCCATCGAAAAAATCTAATGGAGAAACAGTTTTCAGAAGTTGGGGCGGGGGTGGTTTACGGCAAGCTAAACGGAGTTTATACGTCGGTAGTGGTTTTGTACCTGGCCCGGCCGGCCCAACCCAAAACGGTGCGCCTGATAAGGCAGGTGCTGGCCAATGAATCAGGCATGAAAAATCAAACGGTGGCGGAGCCGGAGACGGGAAGCTTAAATAAAATCGTTGATGTGGGGCGGTTTAAAAGCAGTTTTGCTTTTTTGATTTTAGTAATACTTTTAGGGGCGGTGGTGGTTGATTTTTATTTGGTAGAGCGATTTATTCCAAAAAGATACCATAGCTATTCCAGGCTGCATATGTTTTTTTTGGTGGTTTTGCTGATTTTGGTTTTATTAGTTCATCCAGCTGGTTTAGTAAAATGAGAACAAGCAAGGCTATGATTAGTTTGGATAAAATTGAATGGTTTCATTGGCTGTTTGGCGGCTTGATGGTTTTTTGGGCCGGCCTTTTTGTCTGGTTTGCCGGCATCAGCCTGGTGGAAATAAGCGCCGCCTTTTTGCTGACGGTTACCTATTTTATCTGGGGAGTGGTGTATCATCTGAAACACAAAACACTGCATTTAAAAAACGTTATCGAGTATTTTTTAATGGCTTTTATCGGCTTTATTCTTTTGGCTTTTATTGTAAGCTAAAATTAATAGATGATAGATCTTAATACATCAAGGGTTTTGGTAACCGGCGGAGCTGGTTTTATCGGTTCTAACTTTGTTTTATATCTTCTAAAAAAATATCCTGGAGCTAAGGTGGTTAATTTGGACAAGCTGACTTATGCCGGCAATCTAGAGAATCTTAAATCAGTAGAGGGTGATGCTCGTTACAGTTTCGTCAAAGGGGATATAACAGACGCTAAGTTAGTGAGTAGGGTGATGGAAGGAGTAGATGTGGTGGTCCATTTTGCGGCCGAGACGCATGTGGATAGGTCGATTATGAAACCGGCGGATTTTGTTTTGACTAATGTTGTCGGGACGCAGGTATTGTTGGATGCGGCGGTTAACCATAAGGTTAAAAGATTCCACCATATCTCGACTGATGAAGTGTTTGGCTCTCTGCCGCTTGATCCAGCGATGAAATTTAGTGAAGATTCGCCTTTAAAACCAAGCAGTCCTTACTCGGCTTCAAAGGCTGGATCTGATTTGTTGGTCAGAGCTTATTCTAAAACCTTTGGCTTGCCGATTACGATTACCAATACGTCAAACAATTATGGGCCGTACCAATTTCCGGAAAAGTTGATTCCGCTGGCAATTACTAATTTGTTAGAGGATAAAAAAGTGCCGGTCTATGGGCAGGGGGTTAATGTAAGGGATTGGATTTGGGTAGAGGACCATTGCCGGGGAATAGATTCGGCAATTACCAAAGGCAGGGCCGGCGAAACTTACTGCCTGGGGGGGCCGGAGGATATGATTAGCAATTTAGAAGTGGTCAAAAAGATTTTAGCCATTATGAACAAGGGCGAGGAATATATTGAGTTTGTAAAGGATAGGCCGGGGCATGATTTAAGGTATGCGATTGATTCGTCAAAAGCTGAAAAAGAGTTGGGTTATCAGCCGACTATCAAGTTGGATGAAGGGTTAGAGATGGCGGTTAAGTGGTATGTGGAAAATAAAGACTGGTGGGCAAGGATTAAAAGCGGACAGTATCAAGATTACTACAGGGCGCAGTATGACTCAAGATAATTATCCGATTATCACACTGGCTAATTATAAGGATGTTAACTTAATTCATGATGTGGTTGTTAGGCCTTTAAAGGTTTTTGCCGATCCAAGAGGTTCGCTGGTCGAGCTTTTAAAAACCAGCTGGAATGATGTTTACGATCAAGGCCACATGCCCTTTAGCCAAACTTATGTATCGTTTACCAACTTTAATATCGCTAGAGATGAAGAGTTGTTCCACTACCACCCCAACGGCCAGCGGGATCGATTTGTCATTTTGCAAGGAGAGGCGGCGGTTTTGGTGTATGATGACCGGGAAGGTTCTCCAACTAAAGGCGTTTTAAATTTGTTTAAATTAAGTGGGTTGGAAAGGCCGGATAACTGCTATATGATAGTGGTGCCTTCTTATACTCTGCATGGTTTTTTGGCGACCGGCAAAGACGGGACACTGTTGATTAATTTTCCGACCCACTTGTATGACCCGGCTAACGAACAAAGGATAAGGTTTGAGGAAAGGCCACTGCCGGGCGGATCGGCGTTTAGCTGGCAGAGGGCAAGGAAGTTACTTGGTTTGCCTATCCCTAACAAGCCTGTTACCAAATGAAGAAAGCAAAGATCTTAGGAACAGGGTTGTCGGGACTGGTGGGATCAAGGATTGTTAAGCTTTTGGCTGATGATTTTGAGTTTGTTAATCTGGATTTAAAAAGCGGGGTGGATATCACAAATTTTGACCAGGTTTTTGATGTTTTTAAAGATCATCAAGATGCGGTTGGGGTAATCCATCTGGCGGCTGTGACGGATGTGTCGCGGGCCGATAGAGAAAGAGATAATAAACAAGGTCTTGTGTACAAGGTGAATGTGGCAGGAACTAAAAACATAGCCAAGGCGGCCGGACATTTTAAAAAATATCTTTTCCATGTGTCAACTGATTTTGTTTTTGATGGGAGGAAGAAAACGCCTTATACTGAAGAGGATCAACCCAACCCGATTGAGTGGTATGGCCAAACCAAGTTGTGGGCTGAAGAGGCGGTGGCAAAAGAGCTTGATAATTACTTTATTGGACGTTTAGCTTTTCCGATAAACGCCGACGAGCCATCCGGCCGGCAGGATTTTTTGCACAAGGTATTAAGCTGGCTGCGCAACCAAGAAGAAAGGTCTTTGTTCAAGGACACCATAGTCACCCCAACTTTCATTGATGATATTGCCCAGGTGGTAAAAAGAGCGGTTAATTATCAAATCGTTGGTTTGTACCATATGACTGGTTCAACATATATTTCTCCGTATAATTTTGCCCGGCGGGCGGCAAAGATTTTTGGCTTTGATGATGCGAATATAACCGCCGGTTCGTTTAAGGCCTATTTAAAAATCGATCCCCGGCCCCGCCAACAGTATTTAGCGATTAGCAACCAAAAACTAGAGTCTTATTTAGGCTTTAAGATGAGCTCCCTCGACATCGCCCTAAAAATGATCAAATGGCAGATGGGAGGGATATGAACATAAATTCGAAATTCGAAATTCGAAGCTCCAAACAAATTCAAAATTCTAATATCTCAAATTCTAAACAATATGATCTTGAGGCTAGAACATTAGAGTTTTCACGGAAGGTTATTAGGCTGTGTCGATCTTTACCTAAAGATTACATCAGTGTCAGACTGGGCGATCAATGTTTGAGAGCTGGTACTTCGGTGGGGGCTAATTATAGAGAAGCTAACGAGACAGATAGTAAACGGGATTTTAGAAATAGAATAAGGATATCTAAGAAAGAAGCCAAGGAAACCATATATTGGCTAAGATTGATGAGGGTGTCAAATCCTGATTTAGAATCTTTGTTGGATGATTTATTAAACGAAGCGAAAGAATTAATGAAAATATTGGGAGCTATTTATGAGAAGACAAAATGAAAACTGTTTAGAATTTAGAGTTTATGATTTAGAATTTATTTGGAGCTTAGTATTTAGAGTTTAGGGTTTTTTATGAAGTTTCATATTATCACCCTCTTTCCCAATATCTTTACCGGTTTTTTGCAGGAGAGCCTTTTGAAAAAGGCGATTGATAAGGGAGTTGTAGAAGTGAAGCTTCATAATTTAAGGGATTTTACAACCGATAAGCACAGGAGTGTTGATGATAAGCCTTTCGGCGGCGGGCCGGGCATGGTCTTGATGGTTGAACCGGTTGACAAGGCCATCCAAGCGATTAAATCAAAAGAAACCGGCAGGGGCAAGGTAATTATGCTGTCGCCGCGGGGCGAGCGGTTTAACCAAAAAAAGGCTAAAGAGCTGGCAAATTATGATTGGCTGGTTTTGCTGGCCGGCCGGTATGAGGGATTTGATGAAAGGATAAGAAAATATTTAGTAGATGAGGTTATCTCGATCGGCGATTACGTCTTAAACGGCGGCGAGGTGCCGGCGATGGTTGTGGTCGAGGCTGTATCTCGATTACTGCCCGGCTTTATGTCCACACCCGAATCCTTAGAACATGAGTCTTTTAATGAGTATGATGAAAAAGGCAAGCCAATTCTAGACTATCCCCAATACACCCGGCCGGCCAACTACAAAGGCTGGCAAGTGCCAAAAGTCTTATTATCCGGAGACCACAAGAAAATAGAAAAGTGGCGAAAATCACAAGCCGGGCTTGGAAAACCCGACTTGTGATTTTACTTACCTAATTTTGGTGTTATTTTAAAATATATGCCGATTAGGAAAACAATATTTGAAACAGATAATTATTACCACCTTATTAGCCGAATAACCTGGAAAACGCCCATCTTTAAAGATTCTCTTAATGCTAGTTTTATGAAAGAAGTTTTGACTTATTATGCTTTAAATCAGCCGCCTTTAAAATTTTCTCTTTACCGTCGGTTGAAGGACAAAGATAACGTTAAACTTAATTTCAATAATCGTTTAGTAACTATTTTAGCTTTTTGCATCATGCCTACCCACATTCACTTACTAATACGACAAGAAAAGGATAATGGTATTCGCGTTTTTATGCATAAGAGCCTAACATCTTTTTCTCGATATTTTAATATAAAGAATAAAAACCATGGTGGAGTTTTTGAAGGTAGATTTAAAGCAGCTTTGGTGGAGAGTGATGAATATTTAACACATTTAAGCCGCTATATCCACCTAAATCCTGTCACAGCAAGAATAGTAGAGAATCCGGAAGATTATCAATTTAGCTCTTACACTTTTTATTTAGAAAA
>JAADGY010000039.1 GCA_013152165.1 bacterium | reverse complement strand
TTTTTTTATCTCATTACTTAATCTCCCGTCCCTCTATACCCCCTATACACTTTGTCGCTTCTGTTTCTTTGTCCCCTTTATCTTTATGAACTTTATGAACTTTCTAACTTGATAAACTCAATCCGCTTTTGCCCTTTGACTTTTGCCCTTTAACTTTTATTTAGTATAATTCCCCAATATCTTATCCATCTTAGACTTGACCTGGCCGATTATCTGCTCCGGCTCTTTGCCTGCCAGCACTTGGTTTACTCCCAACCCAAGCGCATCATTAATCCTATCGTTTAGGCCCTGGTCATAAGTAAACGACGCAAAATAATAACTCTTCATATTATCAGCCGCTTGGGCCATGGAGCTTAAATATGGATCTTTAGCCAGCTCCTCTTTCATATCGCGCCTAGGGTAGGGCTCTCCAAATAATCGATTCTTTTTAGCTTCATCAGCAAACAAACGCAGATTTTCCGGCTGGCTTAAAAACTTAACCAGCCGCCAAGCTTGTTTTTTAGATTTCGATGTAGCCGACACTCCTTCTGCCCAATAGCTGGCCCACTCGGAATTATCGCCGGGAATTTTAGGCACATTCATTATCCCAAAATTTATACCGTTTTTTCCAAACTCAAACGCCCGCCAGCTGGGGCCGAAATAAAAAACCAGCCTTCCAGAGGCAAACATCGCCGTTGACGGCGGCAAATCTTTGCTCCACACCGGCGATGACAACTTAACAAAATGAGTATAGTAGCGCAAAACATCAGCCGCTAAATTCCTGCCCTGGCTGTCAATGCTGGTATCTAACTTATCCATCTCTACGCCGTTTTGATAAAACATCAACCCCAAAATATCGCTCCAATGATCAACATTGTTGACCGTTCCCAGCGCCGCCCCGGCAACCTTAATCTGTCCGCTGTCCGTATACTCCGTCAACTGCCGAGCATACCTTGCCAGCTGATCCCAGTTAGTCGGCAAGTCATTCCCCAAACCTGCCTTTGCCAGCAAGTCTTTGTTATAAAACAGCACTAAGCCGTCAATCTCCAGCGGCACCCCTTTCAGCCGCCCCTGCCAAGTTAAATCCTTCACCGCCACCGGATAAAACACCTGGGCAAACTCCTCAGCCGAGTAAACATCCGAGGGCAGATCATCCAGCTCTTCTTTCAGCATCGGCACCCAGGTATTATGAAACCTAAAAACATCAGGCCCATTGCCCTCTTTAATAGCATTTTCTAAAGCCAATCGGTAATCGCGGGGGTTCTTTTGGACATACTCAACTTGAATACCGGTTTCCTTTGTGAACTTAGCCAACACAGGATTGATTATCTGGGCGCTTTCCCACAATCCCCAATAGACTAATTTACCGCCCCCTTTTTTTGGCTGGGCCGTCTTGGTTAACTCCGGCCGTTTTTCAGAGCCAGATTTATTAACCACCTTTTGCCATACAAAAAAAAGACTGCCGGCCACAATCAAAATTGCTAAACCAAAACTCAGCCACCTTAGCCATTTCCTAGGCCTTTTAGGCGGCTCCTTGGCCGCTGATGGCAAACTGTCATTAGTGTCTGGAGGCTGGCCGCCCCCATCTTTTAAGGCGGTATCTTCTGCCGTTTCAGCAGAGTTGTCTAAAGCTTGGCTGGCCGCCGGAACTTCCCCGGCTCCGCTCTCTGTTTCCGGCTCTGCCCTCTCCACAGCCGGAGACTGGGCTGGCTGGTTTTCCTTTTCGTCTACGTTAACAGCTCTATCCTTTGCCACATCTTCATTCATGTCTGTCATAGCGTCACCGGCGCCGGCCGTTTTTTCTGCCTCCATTGCTCCAGTTAAACCGGCTCCTTCCGGCGCTTCAACCTCCCCCGCCGCTTGGCCGCTTAGCCCCGCCTCTGGCGTTAAATGCTCTTCATCTACTTTTGGAGCCTCTTTAATTGGTGTTTCCGCCGGTTCAGCAGCTTTTTTTTCTTGGCCAACCCCATCTGGTTGGCTGGACCCGGGCAGCTTCGGTTTAGAATCTTGGCCTGGCTTTTGCTGGCTCTCTTCTACCGGCTTTCCCCAAAAACCGCCGGTTTCAGATTCTCCCTCATCACCAAAATCATAAGTCGGCGATGACAGCCCGCCTCCCTGGAAATCTTCAGGCTCCAGCCCCAAATCATCATCATCAACATCTTTGCTCGGCTTGCCGTCTTTACTCAAATCTGCTCCTGCCGGCTTATCTTTAGCTTTAGGCTTAATTGCATCAGCCCCGCCATCAGAAATCGGCGGCTGGCCCAGAGTCTCTTGTTTAGCTTCTTTTACAAAATCATCACCTTTAACAGGCCCGGCCGCCGGCTGAGGTTGATTGGGAACGCTTGGCTTGGACTGCTCTTTCTTATCGCTGTTTAATGATAAAGGTTCAGACTGCTTTTTCTCTTCTGATTCATTTTCTGCTTTAACACCTTCAGTTTTTTTGCCGCCGGCCCATAATAAATTGTCGCTTAAACCGCTCGGATTTAAAACAATATTTTTTTTGGGCGATTGTTCGCCCGAAGCCGCGCCTGCGCCTGCATCGTTGGCCGACCTTTTGTTATCAAGCTTAGCCTTATCATCATCTGTTCCTTCGGCTGTCTTTTTATCCGCTGGGGCGCTATCATCCACGACTTCTAACAAGCCGCTTGGCATACTTGTTTGATCACCCGCACTACCTTTCAAATCATCAATTTCTAATTTTTCAGGTTTCTTTTCGGCTGGCTTTTCCTTTAATACATCGCTAACGTCATTAACAGCAGGCGGTGAAACAGTATCTTGAGTGTTACTCGCCGGCGCATCTGCTCCAACACCCTCATTAATCTTTGGCTGTGTCGGCAGCAAAGGCGTCATTTTTGGTGGGTCAGGGTCCGGCTGATTGCCGCTGTCGTTGACCGCCGGTTTTTTAATTGGATCATCCGCCATATCAATATCATACAATAAAATCCCCAAACCTTGAAGTTTTGTATAGGCCGCCCACTTCCATCACACCGCCAGATCAGTCTCCCCCTCTCAACCCCGGGCCAATCCCCCCGGAAAGGGATTTACTTAAGAAAGGGAAAAGATTGTCCTTTAATTTGAACCGCCCGCCTTAAGCTCGCGTCGACGCGAGTCGGGCAGTTTTGACATTTGACATTTGAGTTTTGACATTTCTTTATCTTATTACTTCTCTCCACCTTCCGAAAACGGCCTTTCAGGCTGCGCCATCACTAACGAGATCTGTCAAAAATAACTTTAAACTTTAAACTGTAACTTTGCACTTTGCACTTTGCCCCGAACCAGAACAAAAGTACAAGTTCGGGGCAACCCAGCACCGTGCTGTGCTCTGGTGCCGGGTTGAACTTTTAACTATTCTAGCAGCCCCAGGGTTTTTTAAAGGTTAGGTTTGAAAATTAGCACTTTCTCACTGAAGGCGGATGGTTTAGTATTTGTTATTTAGAATTTAGGATTTATTTGGAGCTTCGAATTTAGAATTTAGGATTTGTATCTCATTACCTCTTACTTATTACCTATCTCCTGCCTTATCTTCTCTTGAAACCCCTCCTTTATTTGCAGCACCCAAACCCTTTCCCCAAAAACATCTATTTTCTCCGCCTCCAGCTGAGGCGAATCTTTATCAAAAGCCACAGTTCTGATTTTAACCTTCCCGCCGTTTTTCATCACCTGCCAGCCAAATTTAGTCCCCAGCCCGATCAAATCCTTCAAACTCATATCAGTCTCCACCAGCCCCCACCAGCCCATCAACAACTCAAACCCCTTTTGGGGTCTTTTAAAATAAACCTCTCGATTATTTAATACTTGGTTAACTATTGACCGGATTAACAGCTGCTGCCGCCTGGCTCGAGCAAAATCGCTCCCCTCATCCCCCTGTGCATGCCTGGACCGAACAAACACCAAGGCTCTTTGCCCGCTCATCTTCTGCCAACCAGCTTTAAAAGAAACATGCTCATACCTTTCGGATATAGGATAAACATTCTCTTTCCCCTTTATCGGGTATAGATAGTCGTCAAACCCCTTTTCAACCCTCACCCAAACACCCCCCAAATCATCAATTATCTTTTCTAAATCATTGAAATCCACCACCATTGCATAATCGATCGGCACGCCGACCACCCTCCCCATTTGTTTTTTGGTCCAATCAAGATAATCAGGGCTTTTTTGCTTGCCCCAATAATAAAAACTATTGATCTTAGCTTCCAGCTTTTTATCCCATAAATCTCTAGGCAGGGAAATCATCGTCACCTTAGGAGCAAACAAGTTTATTGAAACCAGCATAATCGTATCAGTTAAATCAGCCGCCTGGTGGTCTTTATCGCCCTTGCCCAAAACCAAAACATTCACCCTCCCCAAATCGTTTTTGATGTAGGAGCCTTTAACCATAATGTGGTACCAACTATACATTCCGATTAAAACCATCAAAATCAGCGTGATAATAAGCCCAAACAGCCCAAAAATAAGCCAAGACCCTACTTGAATTAACCAGCGCCTTAAATCCATATCCTTATTGTAGCTCAATCCACACCTCCAAAACCACATCCCTTACCCTCCAGACTCCTTTTGGTTTTTCTGCCTTTTTTCTTTCATTCCTAAAATTGAACAGTTTGGAGCTTCGAATTTAGAATTTCTCTCCGCGCCTCTGGCGGGCGATATTCGGATTTTTATCTTATTACTTAGAAACCAACGTCCCGATCTTCTCACCTAAAATAACCCGCTTCAAATTGCCTTTTTTAAACAAGTTGAAAACCAGCATCGGCATCTTGTTATCCCGGCACATGACAAAAGCTTCGCCATCCATAACCCGAAGGTTTTTGACTATCGCCTCCTGATAACTCAATCGATCGTATTTTTTGGCATCCGGGTATTTTGTCGGGTCTTTGTCATATACGCCATCCACCTTAGTAGCTTTCAACAAAATATCAACGCCCAGCTCCAAAGCCCTCAACGCCGCCGATGTATCGGTTGTAAAAAACGGACTGCCGGTTCCGGCGCCCAACACCACTACTCTGCCTTTTTCCATATGCCTTATCGCCCGCCGCCTTATAAAAGGCTCGGCCACCTGCTGCATTGTAACCGCCGTCATTACCCTGGTTGGAACCTCGATCTTTTCCAAAGCGTCCTGCAAAGCCAGCGAGTTCATAACCGTAGCCAACATTCCCATATAATCAGCCGTGGCCCGGTCCATGCCTGCTTGAGCCGCCGATAAGCCCCTAAAAATATTGCCGGCCCCAATCACCACCGCCACCCCCACCTTCATTTTGTGCACCTCTTTTATCTGTTCAGCTACATCCAAAGTTGCTTCGTGGCTGATTCCGTACTGCCGATTTCCCAATAACGACTCACCCCCTATTTTCAACAACACCCTTTTATATTGCGGCTCTATTTTATCCATAAAACTATTAAGATAATAACCCAAACACCACTCTTTTGCAACCCCAAACTCCCCATTCCCAAACCACTTAACATTTAAAGTTTAGAGTTTAAAATTGAATAAAAATTTCAAATTTCAAATGAAAAATTTATATTCCCCCTCTGGTGGGCAACATTCGGATTTGCCCTGTACCAGAATAAATGCGGTGCAGGGCAAATCCGAACCGTCTCCAACGCAAGATTAAGAATCTGGTTTAGGGTGAG
>JAADGY010000011.1 GCA_013152165.1 bacterium | reverse complement strand
ATTTGACATTTAAGTTTTGACATTTTTTTATCTTATTACCTATTACTTATTAGTTATTACTTATTACTTATCCCCCGTCCCTTTATCCCCTCCATACACTCTGCCTGCCCCTATAACTTCATTCCAATGAAGTTGGGGGGTCGCTTTTGTCCCTACGTTGCCTTTTATCTTTACAAACTTTATGAACTTTCTTATTCCTTCTTACCTATTAGTTATTACTTGTCTTCAATGGTTTATCCTGCTCATAATCAATCCCCAGCTTTATCGCCATCTCGGCCTTGGCCAACTCCTCACCTAAATAAGCCGCTTGGGAGGTTAACCCCACCAAATCCCAATCAGCAATCTCGTAATATATATCCATAGCCCTTGTCCCCTCAGCTTCCCACAGCATCGTCTTCATATTAGACGTAAACAACTGCGCCTTTATTATCTGCCTGCCCTTTTCATCCTTTTCTATTTTAATAAGCCAGTTGCCCCGCTGATCCGGTTCAAACCGATGAGCTTTGGGATGTTTCAGCTCCTTTTTGTACCACTTCTTTAGCACGTCCTCTACCCATTTAAAATCATCAGCATAAATATGAGCCGAGTGGCTAATAATTGCTAACTTGCCCATCGGATAGCCGCCGGCATCGGCAATCTCTTTTTGCAGCTTTCTTAAAGCAAAAGCATTTAGGGCCCAAGCGTGGACCATATCATGCGATCTAAAATGGGCCGTCATCCAAAATTTACTATCCTGGACGCCGCCAACTACCTGGGTCAAACAAGGCGTATCCCCTTTATCCGCCCGGGCCCAATCATCCGCCGGATCAGGCAGTATAATCAGCATCTTCTTGGAATCCGGCCGCCTTTTAAGCAGTTTCTTTACTTCTTCCACCTGATTGATCTTGTCTCTATAATTTCTCATCCTGGCTCCGTAATTATAGGCGGTGCCCTTGATTCGCCGGGCTGTTAAAATTTCCGGATAATAAACTTGCAAATCCTTTTTGGTAAACGGCAAATAATCTGGGAAATAAATATCATCCGGGTCTTCGCTGGATATAACCGCCACCATGTTAAAGACTTCCTTTAGCTCGTTTGATGATGAGTAGCGGGTTTTTTTAATCCGGCCGTATTTATGGATAACATTCAAAAGCCTTAACCACGTCTGAGCTACCGTTTTAGCTTCAACCCGAAATCCAGTCTGTTCCGACGGCCAAGTCGTCACCGTTACCTTTTCCGGCGGAAACAACCGCGGTTTTTTAGCAAACGGCTCTTTCTTTGGCAAACCCTTAACGACCTTCACCATCTCGGATGCCGGCTTGCCCCGCAAATCAACCACCTCAACTTTTCGCCTAAACTCATCAATCGCCGCCTTCGGGATGGCTCTTTCTATCTCGCCACTATCACCTGTTATTTTATAATCGCCATCCACACCCGCTTTCTTTAACCGCAAGAGCGAGGTCCCGGAAAGCGACATGTCCGCCCCCCATAAAACCAAATATCGAATCGCCGGGTTGGCAAAAATATTGCGCATAACATGGTTTATCCCCGCCGCCGAGTACAAATTACCAACCACGTTATACTCAGCCTCCGCCTCGTCTAAATATCTTTTGACCACATCCCTTTCCGTCCACAACGTCACTATCCCCACATAATGATCAGGATCCTTCACTCGCAGAATATCCCTATAATAAACCGGCCATGGATCAGTACGCACACTCATAGACACTTAAAATTCTAACACAATCAAAACCAAAACCACCAAGCCAACCCTTTTCACTCCTGGAGTGCATCTTTTAGGTTGCTATCCAACCCTTTAACCCCAAGGGAAACCTTTCAAAAACCTCTTAACCAACCCCGGGTTCTTCTACTTAAGACTTGAAGTTTAAGTTTCTTTATCTTTCTTATTACTTTTTACTTATCACCTATTACTTCTCCCCGCGTTCCGGGAACGGTTACTCAGGTCGTGCCTCACCCACTCTCAGGAGTAGTGTTTTTGTCATTTAGTCATTCGGATTTCGTACTTGCCCGCCTTTAACTCGCGGAGCCTCGTTTAACGCGAGGTGGACCCGCTTCGCCTCGCGAAGCGAGGCGAGTTTGGAGCTTCGAATTTAGGGTTTATTTCGGATTCTTGAAAGATTTAACATTTAAGATGCAGCTTTGAGATTTGACATTTAAGTTTTGACATTTTTTTATCTTATTACCTATTACTTATTAGTTATTACTTATTACTTATCCCCAGTCCCTTTATCCCCTCTATACACTTTGTCGCTTTTAACTTTATGAACTTGATAAACTTTCTAACTTTATGAACTTTACAAACTTCCCAGCTTTACCACATCCAACACCTCATTCACCAACCTGTCCGCTTCCGCTATTTCATCCCTTAACCTATGCTCCACTTTAACCTCTACCCCCTCGTCCTTTAACCTTTCCATCATCCGCCTCACCTTCTCATACAAAGGTTTCATATTGGCCGACTTGACTTTATACAGCCCGTTAACCTGCGACACCACCAACTCTGAATCCATCCTAATTACCACCTTCTCTCCCCCAAACATCGGCTGTCTGTTCAATATCCACCCTAACACCGTTAATAATCCTAGATACTCGGCTTGGTTGTTTGTCTTGTGACCCCAAAAAAATCCAGCTTCAAACACCATCTGGCCGGACTTAAAAACCGCAAACCCTGACGCCGCCGGACCTGGATTGCCTCGCGCCCCCCCATCACTTATGATTAACCATTTCATTTCTATTTATTCAACTTTGCCAAATTGCCAAACACGCTCTATCCAGGCTGCTGAGCCCAGCCAAGAATTACTTGGTTTTGTTCTCACCAGAAGGCGAAGCCGCCCCGCTGTCGGTAGCCTGCGGCGCTTGAGCTTCTGGAGTCGCTGACACAGCCTTCATATCCATCCCCTCGGGAAACAGCATATCACCCTGCCGTGTCACATACGAAGTGAACTCGCCCCGATTAGGAATTTCTATCTTGAACTTAGCCAAACTTCCCATCGGCTCCATTTCCTTTATTTTGACCTGAATCTGGCCTTTGAAAACATTATTCGTCACATAGGTTTCCACTTTTTTAGTCAGTTGGTCTATCGGCAAAAAGCCTTTGGTTTTTTGCTGATACCAATAAAAACTACTGCCAGCCACGCCGATCATCAAGCCCACCAAAAATACCAGCAAAAAGGTTGTGTTTACAACGCTTCCACCGGCCTGTTTTTTTGAATGAGTGCTGGCTGTGCCAACGCCTTTAACTTTACTATCTTTTTCCTTAACGTGTTTTTTAGCCATCGCCATTTAAAAACTCCTTAAAAACTAACTAAAACAATTATCTTGTTTCTATCATTAAATTCAAAAAAAGTCAAAACTCCAGCCAAAAATCTCTTGGCCATTCTTACTTAGAATTGACTAAAAACTCCTGCCTTACCCGGCCCCGCTTATCGAACCTGACCCCCTCTTTTTCTAATAACCGCCTTTGCTTTTCTGCCCCGCCATGGGCATAGTTATCAGCCAACTTGCCATCCTTTCTAACCACTCGGTAGCATGGCACTCTTTCGTAGCTATCATTGGCATGCAGGGCCCACCCCACCACTCGGGCATCGCCAATGCCAGCCTGTCTCGCTACCCAGCCATAACTCGCCGCCCTACCCTTTGGGATTCGTTTGACTATCCGATATATTTCTTGGAACACCCCCATAATAAAATATTAGCAAAAAACCACCCACTTCTTCCCCCGACTCTCTCCCATCTCAAGTGGGCAGTTTAGAGTTTGCCTCGCACTAGAACGAAGTATCAGTTCGGAGCAACCCTGAACCGTCTCCGACGTTAAAGTTAAGAGTCTGGTTCAGGGTTTAACTTTTAACTTTAAACTGTAACTTTGAACTTTGCACTTTGAACTTTTAACTTATTTCCCCATTCCCACTACCCACTCATCCACCAATCCCTTTCGTTTCACTTTGGCAAATGTCTGGCTATCCATTAATAAATGGCTTAAACAGACAACTATCTTGCCTGCGCCCCCCTCTTTTAATTTCTCAGCCACCTTTAAAATAGTCCCGCCAGTTGCACTAAAATCATCTACAATTATGCCATTTTTTCCCATCACATCAACCCCTTTTAAGTTAAAAAATCTTATCTTGCCTGTTAACCGGCTTCGCTGTTTTTCAAAATATCCCCATTTTAACCCTAAAATTTTGGCTAATTTTTCCGCTCTCTCTCCCCCGCCACAATCAGGCGAAATCACTACCCAGTCTTTATCCACCATCGGCCTCAAAACCCGCACAAACTCGGTCAAAAAAGACAAATGAACAACCGGCCTGCTAAAAAAAGACAGCGACTCGATATGGTGAATGTCATAAACTACAAACTCATCAACCCCGGCCGCTTCCAATAAGTCAACCGTCAACTTCATCGACAACGGTTCGCCCTTAACAAACACCTTATTTTGGGGTGAATAAGGAAACCATAAAGCCTCCAGCCTGATTTTTTTTGCTCCCGCTCGCTTCAAGCCATCTACCGTCAACAGCGTCAATATCAAATTCCGATTGATATTAGGATAAAACCTAACCTTGACTACCACTTCCCTTTGCTTAATTTTAAGCGGATCAACCCATGTCCTAAACTCCCCGTTCGCAAACTCGACCACCTTGACCTTGACCGCACTCTTGCTTCCTAATACATCCTTCTGCCAGCCAACAAGCACCTTCATGTACTAAATTCTAACACATCAAATAACTCGCTAAACTTAGTAATCGCAAACCTTGTTTTTTGCCTTAACTTGGCTATTGTATCCCGGGTATTCATCCGATTATCATGGTGAACATACAACACCGGATAGGCTGCATACTCAAAAGCCGCTTCATCGCTTAAGGAATCCCCAACAAACATCATCTCGTCAGCCTTGATACCCAAACTGCGCCCTATTTCTTTTAAATATATCGCCTTCATTTCGGGGCCGCCCTCCACCCAAATCTTCACAAATCTGGATCCATCCTTATCAAACAATATATAGTTAGTCGACCTCCAAATCGCGATCCCCAACCTCTCGGCCACGCTCCTAACAAATAAATGCGGCCCGCCGGACACGATCCCCAACTTATACTTATTTTTTAACCGATTAACTACATCCTCCACCCCATCCTCAAACTCCCATTTCGACAGAACCTTCATCATATGCTCCTTGTTATTTTGTTCATACCGCCGATAATACCTGGTCACCATCTTGCCTATTTCAAATGGGTCCAGCCTTTCACTTTTAATCTGTAAAACCACTTCCTGCTCTTCATCATCAGCCATCCCCATCGCCTTATGCAGCCGATACCATGAATAGCCCTTCGTCAACGTCCCATCCACATCAAATCCGATAAACTTCACCTTGTCCCCGATTTTCATACCTTTTATTTATATCACAAATCAAACTACTTCTTATCTAATCCAAGATCACCTAAGACTATTTGATAATACATCTCCTTGTACCGCTAAAGAACCCAGATTTACTGCTTCAATTACTCCTCTATAATTTCCCCGCTACCACCAAGCAAAAACAGTCTACCCATGTCTAGGTAAGAAAAACCAAACTCACCAAATAAT
Source organism: bacterium (assembly GCA_013152165.1). Lineage (GTDB taxonomy): Bacteria > Patescibacteriota > Microgenomatia > JAADGY01 > JAADGY01 > JAADGY01. The sequence continues at coordinate 87 of JAADGY010000011.1, read as the reverse complement.
GACAACTTTATCAATCAGATCAAGATCAGTTTTATCCAAACGCCAATAATTTTACAGGTCTCAACCTTCCTATGTCAGCTTATCAAA